>JAKPOQ010000097.1 GCA_029547745.1 Actinomycetes bacterium | reverse complement strand
AGGGTCGACAGCGTGTCGCGAAGGCCGCCGCGGAAGCTCTGCTCGGGGAGCAGGGTCCACTGGCGGCGGCGCAGCTCGCGGGTCAGTATCGCCTGCGGTTTTCGCCCCAGCCGTCCGGCGGCGCGCGAGCGATACAGCGCGGCCCAGGCCGTGATCCCGAAGGCGTCGGCAAGGTCGAGGAGGACGTCCACGGACGGCTGCGGGTCGCCGTGGCGATCGTACCAGCGCGACACGGCGTTCACCGGGGCGAGGAACTCCTCGGCGAAGTCGTTGGCCTCGGCCTCGGGAGGCGTCGCCCGGGACCACTCGATACGCGCGTCGACGACGTCGCCGTGGCCGAGGACGAGATGCGCGAACGCGTGGGCAAGGGCATAGCGCTGCAGGATGACCGGTCGGGCGGCGTTCACGAAGATGAAGTCGACCATGCCGGTTCCTCCGGCTCTCTGCGACGCGTCGAGGCCGAGGTCCCGTCCACCGACCGTAGACGCCGGGCTGCCCACGGACATGCCGGACGCGCCCGTGCCGGGGACGCTGAGGGTGGCGCACACTGGGCGGTCGTCCTCGAGGCGGGCGACGACGACCTCGGCGATGCCGCTGTCCTCGAAGAGGGCGACAAGGTCCGGGACCGGGCCGTCGACGCCGATGCCGAGCTCGTGTCGCCAGAGGCGCGCGTAGCGGTCGGGCGGCTGGTTCCGCGCTGCGGCGGCGCCGACACGGCCGCCGACCGCGGTCGACGGCCCGGCGGACGGTCGGCGCCGCCCGAGGGAATCGACCGTCGTCTCCCAGGGCACAGGTCTCCAGCGCTCGCTCTCGGCTGTCAGGGCCCGCAGCCTGAAATAGTCTCGGACGACGTCGGTGAAGACCGTCGGCGCGCCCGGCGGGCCGCCGAGAGGGGACGGTCGGCTGCGAGTGCCGGCAGAAGGGGTCGGCCGGCCGCGAACGTCGGCGGCCGGGGCTGGTCGGCTGCGCATGTCGTTGAAAGAGGCGCGTCCGAAGCGCGGCAGACCGCCATCCTCACCCTCGTCCGCCTCAGGGCAGAGAAGAGCCTCGACAGGGCTCAGTCGCGGCTCCACTGTGGCGCGGGCCACCTCATCCAGGGGGCCTGCGGCCGGCACGGCGGCCCAGGGTAACGCGGCGGAGACGCTCGCCTCGCCGGCGCCGGCAAGCAGGTCGTCGGGGCCGACGCCGAGAGCCCGCGCGAGCCTCTCCAGCTCGATGGCGCGGGCCTCGCGCTTGCCGGCCTCGATACGGCTCAGCACCGACTGCGTCATGCCGACCTGCGAGGCCAGCCACTCCTGGCTCCAGCCGCGCTCGACGCGTAGGGCGGCGATCCGTCGCCCGATCGCTCTGTTGCTGAGCTCGTCCATCCCTGCCGTCACGCAGTCTACCCCGTCGGCCGCAC
This sequence comes from Actinomycetes bacterium, assembly GCA_029547745.1. Lineage (GTDB taxonomy): Bacteria > Actinomycetota > Thermoleophilia > UBA2241 > UBA2241 > UBA2241. The sequence goes on along the minus strand of JAKPOQ010000097.1, from coordinate 1,184 downwards.
ACGTCGCCCCGACCGGGGGTCCACGGTCAGGCACTGGGCGCATCTGCCGTCCGACCTGTGTGGCACTATGCTATAGAAGCATTGTCGGGCTGCGCCACGTCTATGCTATGTCAGCATCGCTTGGAGCGAGCGGTGATGCACGAGGGGGCGTTGGCGCGCACCGCGCAAGAGGTCAGGGGAGGCGCCGCAGGCGCCTCAACGAGCGAAAGGGGCAGGGCCATGAGGAAGACACGCGACGACAGAGACGTCCGGGCGCCGGGCGGCGCAGGTAGGGGCACGCGCGGGGCGGCCGACGATGCCCCGAGCGGCCGTGGGGTGACCGAAGGCGCGGCGAGCGGCGGGGCGGCCGAAGGCGCGGCGAGCGGCGGGGTGGCCGACGGCGCCGCGCTGGTCGAGCTCCTCGAGCTCGGCGCGGCACAGACGGCCCGCGGCCTCGTCGTCTACCCCCTGTTCGCGAAGACCGACGGGGGGCCGTGGTACATGACGTCGGCCGAGGCCATCGGGGACGGCCAGGCCTACATCACCGAGGTCGACGAGGGCGGGTCGGTACCGAACCTGAGGGTCGTCAACAAGGGGGACACGCGGGTCCTCATCCTCGACGGCGAAGAGCTTCGCGGGGCCAAGCAGAACCGCGTCCTCAACACGTCGATCCTGGTCGGCGAGCACAGCAGCCTCGTGATCCCGGTCAGCTGCACGGAGCATGGGCGCTGGAACTACGCGACCCACGAGTTCGCGGCGGCCGACTTCGTGGCCGAGCGCGACGTGCGGCGCGCGATGCGGCGGTCGGTGAACGCGTCGGTGGTCTGCGGTCGCGGGTTCGTGTCGGACCAGGGCGAGGTCTGGGACCGTGTCGCCGACTTCGAAGAGAAGCACGGCGTCCGTTCGCGGACCGGCGCTCAGGCCGACACCTTCCAGCGCCGCAAGGCCGACCTCGATGCCTTGCTGGCGGCCTTCCCGCTGGTCGACGGGCAGCAGGGGATGCTCGTCGTCCACGGCGACGAGATCGTCGGACTCGACCTGGTGTCGATCCCCGAGAAGTACGCGGGCCTGCACGACAAGCTGCTGCGCAGCTACGTGGTCGAGGCGTTGGTCAGCGAGCGCCAGGTCGAGGACGACCCGGCTCTGGCACGCTCGTTCCTCGAGCGCATCGCCGACCTGGAGGCGCAGTCGTTCAAGAGCCCAGG
>JAKPOQ010000110.1 GCA_029547745.1 Actinomycetes bacterium | reverse complement strand
GCACAGCGCTCGATCGCTTGCTCCTTGAGCGCCGCGAGCCGCCGACCGCGCAGTGCAAGGTGCACCGCGTCGTCCACCCCGTCGAACTGCAGGAACACGGTGTCGAGCCCGGCTTTCGCCAAGCGCTCCGCGTACCCGTCCTCCGTCGCCAGACGCAAGCCGTTCGTGTTGAGCTGGAAGAAGGAGAGACCGAGCGACCGGCCGCGGGCGATCAGCTGCGGCAGGTCGTCGCGCATCGTGGGTTCTCCGCCGGAGAGCTGTACGTTGCAACCCGGGGCGACGTCGAGGAGGCGCCGGTACCACCCCTCGATGGTCTCCATCGAGGGGTCCGCCGGCGCCTCCCGCGACGCCCCCGCGAAGCACACCGGGCACTGCAGATCGCAGCGCGCCGTGACTTCGAGGAGCACGCAGCACGTCCCCGTGACATGGCCTTCGCAGAGCCCGCACGCCGTCGGACAGGCGGGGTTCTCCGGTGGGTCGCAGCACGATCGACCGGCGCCAGCCTGACACCATTCGTCGTAGTCCGGCGGACCACGCCAGACGAGCGCCCGTGTCTCGCCATGGTCCGGACATGTACGCTCAAGCCACACCTCCTCCCCAGAGCGCACCAGGGTCGCCGGCAGTCGGCGCAGACAGACCGGGCACAGGCTCGTGGTCATCGCCGTGGACTCACGCACCGGCGTCAGGTCAAGAGCACGCGACGCCATGAGCACCGAGGATGCGCTTCGCCTGTTCGTACGTCGCCGCGACCATGCCGGGACAGCGCGTGAACTGCAGAGACGGGTCGTCGCCGTCCAGCACGTCGCAGTCGGTCAGCCCGTACTCACTTCTGAACCAGTCCACCAGCTCCATGACGACCAGTCCGTCGGGCCGCTCCCCCGCCAGGATCGCCATCGCCAGGGCGCCGCCGGTGAGCGCACCGCACGCAAGACCCTCGAAGAGACCGAGGCACAGAACGCCGCTCGCCTCGGCCATCTGAGGGTTCTCTTCACCGCACTCCTCGAGCGCCAGTTGCACCATGATCTGCGTGCAGCAGCGGCCCTGGAGTCCGAGCTCTCTCACCCGGGCGTCAAGATCGTCCATGCTGCGCTCCTTTCGCCGCCGGCGCTTCGGATCTCGCACAGACACGGGCCACGCAGATGAAGTAGCCGAGCCGCCGGCCCGTCCGCGGTGACGGGCGTTTCACCGCTTCGCCAGACGGGGCCGCGGCAGCCGTGCACGCGGACTCCGCGGCGGCCTCACCCGGCCGACGGCCGGGTGAGGCCGCCGCGTCCCAGAACGCCCGAGCCAAGACGCCAGAACGGTCGCGCCATTCGGCGATCCGAAAGCCGGCCCCCTCCAGCAGCCCTGCGACCGCCTCCCGGCGACCGAGACTGGGAAGCCCTGACGGCGGGCACACGTCCACGCCGCCGCGCGTGTAGATGTCGCTCACGAGCAGACAGCCGTCGTCGGCAAGGACGCCGACGATCTCACGCAATGCGGCATCCGCATCCGCCAACGTCGACAGGACGCACTCGACGAGCACCGCGTCGAACGCCGCTCGGGCGAAGGGGAGCCCCTCGGCGCGGCCCACGAAGAACCCGAGATCGGGCCGCGCCTCCCGCGCCCTCGCGATCTGGACCGCGGACGCGTCGACCCCGATGACGCGCAGATCGTGACGGTCGACGAGATGAGCCACGGTCGTCCCCTTGCCGCATCCGAGATCCAGCACCCGAGCATGACGCGGCAGACGGGCGAGGGTGACGAGGTCCTCGGTCAACTCCAATCCGCCCGGCCGTAGACAGGCGGGGGCGAAGTCCCCACGGTCGGCCGCCGAGCCACAGACCGCGACGGCCGCCATGCCTTCGCCGAACCCTTGCTGCGAGCGCATCATGCCACGCGCGACCCGGGGGTCACTCCATGCCGCCAGTAGACCTTGCGCGAGAAAGGCGACAGTTGGGGAGTGCCTGCGCCATGACGCACCGCTCGCAAGACCTCGTCGGCATCGACAGGCGCCATCCCCGCGAGCACGTCCACGGGGAGGTGCGCGAACGCCTCCGGGATCAGCGGCGTGCTCGGTCCGAGGAGACCGGCGCGTACCCTCGGACCGACGGCGGCGAGCAGATCCTCCGTCGTGCCCCCGAGCAGCGTCGTCGCCGTCATGATCAGCACGTCAGCCCAACTCGAGAGGCAGCCTCTGAACGTCGCCTCATCGCCCATGCCGCGCCCCTCGTCGACGATCCGCAGCTCGGCACCGAGCTCTGTCAGGGCCTTCGCCAGCGGGGGGAAGAAACCCACCATCGCGACCCGGCTCCCGGACCCGATGGCGAGTCCTTCGACGAGAGCGCCGGACGAACGGTCGTCGACCGGCAGACTCAAGGCCGCCGCGTGGTTGAGCGCGTTGACCGTCGCCAGTGCGACGCTCCGCTCGATGCCGTCGTCACTGCCCAGCCTCTCCAGCAGACCGCTCGCCGGAGCGCCTTCCACATCTTCCCAGCCCCGCCAGAACGAACAACACGCCTTGTCGGCGGACCATGTGTACGCGAGACCGAGGCCGCCGTCGTCAGTGGCGACCGCGGTATAGCCGAGCCCGATGACCAGCTCGGTCACGGAGACCTCGGTCGCGCGCTTGGCGCACGCCTCGTACAGTCGCCTCATCACCTCCATGGTCCGCCCCTCCGTCACTTGTCCTCGAGCGCAAGCTCGACTTCGCGCATGCGGCCGACGGCGAGTCTCTCCGAGACCAGGACGAGACGATGCTCCACGCAGGCGGGCAGCTTCACGGGAAAGCCCGCGACGAGGTAGGAGACCGTGACCGAGCGTGGTTCGAGCGCATGGCCGCCACAGGCACAGTGCCAGACACGTCCGTCGTCCTCCTCGAGGGCGTCGGCCGGCGGCCAGGGCGGCGGCTTGATCTCCATCCTGTGGCTGTAGGCGCTGTGGACGACGAACCGCTCGCCCTCACGCGTGTACTCGACCCAATACGTGACAGACCCGATCACAAGACTCGCCAGCAGACGCCCCGTGGCGGGTTCGACGAAGCGCCTCCCCGTCTTCTCGCTGTGGACGATGACCTCATGGACCTCGTCGGGGCGGATGTAACGCTGTTCCAGCATCTCCTCGACCCCGGGAGCGAGCACGAGGACAGCGCGCCAGTCGAGGCGAGGGACGTGTTCGCCCCATACCTCGGCGAGCAGGCGCTGCTTGAGAGCAGCGCGCTGCCCTGACCGCTGGGTCAGGAGCGGACCCTGGCGCTCGGCACGCCGCTCGTAGTCTTCGCCGAAGACCAGATCGAGAAGGTGCACGGCGCGCTTGCCCCGGACGGCGAAACGGTCGCGACACATGGCGCAGTACGTCACGTAGTCGGCCTCGCCTTCGGCGATGCGGCGGTCCACGACCACGTCGGCCAACTCGCGGTTCGCGTAGAGCATGAGGCCCCCGTACCCGCAGCACTCAGTACGCGCACGCGACATCGGGAGCTCGTCGACCTCGTAGCCACAGGCGTCGACGAGCTCGCGGACGGCCGCCTGTACGGCGGTCTGATAGCGGGCCGTACAGGCATCGTGGACAGCGACATGCCGGCCGCCGGCCGACCTCGTCGCTTCGCCGGGCAGTCCGACCTCGCGCAGTACTTCCCAGAGCGATACCGTCTCGATCTCGGGCAAGTGCGCCGCAAAGACGGTCTCGCAGGTCGGGCAGGCGAGAATGGCCCGTGGCCGGCCGAGCTCCTCCAGTCGCTCACGCAGACCAGCCACGGTCTCCTCGAAGAGCAGCGCCTGGCCTGCCCAATCGGCGGGCGCGCCGCAACAGTACAAGAGGAGACCCGTATGCGCGGAACAGCGCTCCAGCAAGTGGGTGTACGTGCGCAGCACGTGCGCGCCAGAGGACGCGGCGAGCTGACACCCGGGGAAGAACACGACTTCGCTCGCGTCCGTACCGGGCGCATGCCGGACCAGCACCGAGTCGGGGTCCACCGCCAATCGCAGGTCCTGGAGGGCAAAGTCGAACGCAGACGCGGGTATACGTCCCTGGCGGACCATCTCCCGCCGTGCCTCGCGGATCACTTCAGCCATGTCGAAGTCGGTGGGGCAGAGCTCCGCACACAGACGACAGAGGCTGCAGGAATCGATCATCTTGTTGGCGCTGCGCGTGCCCCTGCCCATGGTCACGGCCAGGTTGTTGTAGATGCGCCGCGCATACTGGCCCGGATACGCCCCGAAAGCTTCGAGGTAAGCACACCCCTTGACGCACTCGAGGCACTCGCACTGCAGGCAACGCCCCGCTTCAGCGACGGCTTCCTCGCGCGAGAAGCCCGCCGCAGCATCGACGGGCGCCACCGGAGCCTCGTCCTCGACATCCTGGAGGTTCACGACCAGACGCGAAGGGCGCGGTCCCCAGTCGTTGCGCGACGCTGTCAGGGAGACGCCCTGCAGCTGCCGGTCGATCGACAGCGCGGCTCTGCGACCATCTGCTACCGACATGATCGGCGACCACGGCTCCGAGGGCCGCAGGATGCTGCCACCGCAATAAGTGCCCGGCTTGCTCGTCGCCAGAGTGACCGGGTCGACCGCGAACCTGCCCTCATCATCGACCGCATAGCCGAGAGCCGCGCCGGCGTCGGCCTCAGCGGCGCCCATGGCCAGGAACACCGCCTCGACGTCCGGCGCCAGCACGGCGAGGGCGTTGGCCCCCCGCGGCCGGGCGAGCGCGACGGTGGTGAAGGGCACAAACTGCGCACCGGCCTCCATCACGCGGGCGACGTCGGCGGCCAGATCGGCTTGCGGGAGCACCTCCTCACCGAGCTCGCAGGCGCGTCCTCCGGGCCGGTCGCGGGCCTCGAACACGACGACGGAATGACCCCGTCGCGCCAGCTCGTACGCAGCCGTGAGGCCGCTGAGCCCGGCGCCCACCACGGCCACGCGCCCCGACCTCTTGCGGCGCGGGGTCGACGCCGCCGCCGGCTCGTCCCCGAAGGTCATCGCCGCATGCTCAAGGTCGCGGATGCGGACCGCTCCGCCCGCTTGCTCGCGGACGCAGGCCCCCCGGCAGGGCGCATCACAACAACGCGCGATCACCCGGGGGAAGGGGACGGCGTCGGTGAAGATGCGCCGCCCCTCGCTGAAACCTCCCCGGCTCAGCGCCGCCGCGAGCGCCCTGGCATCCACGTGCACCGGGCACGCCGCGTCACAAGGGGGCGGCTCCTTCTGGATGCACTGTTCTTCGAGCTGCAGCAGTCGTTGTAGGTCCACGGTCAGTCCGTTCCGCGCCGCACGTCAGCATCGCCCCTGCTTCGCGGCACGATCGTGCTCGTCAGTCGTCCGTCGGGCGCCGCTTCGTGGGGGCCGGCGCCACCCCCGGACGTCCCTTCTGCGGAAGAGGGGGGCGCCGGTCGCCTGCGGCGACCGGCGCCCCCTCTTCACTCACCAGGCCTGGACGTCTTCCTCCATGGCGCGGAGGACCTTCTCGGGCAGCGCCGGCAGATGCCGCACGCGAGCGCCGCAGGCGTTGTCGATCGCATTGATGATGGCGGCATGCGACGCCGTCAGCGGCACTTCGCCGCAGCCGGAGGCGCCATACGGACCAGTGGGACGCGGCGTCTCCAGGTACATGACCGTGAGGTCGTCGGTGATGTCCTTCGGGTATGGGATCCCGCAAGCGCGCATCGAGGTGTGCTTCGTGAGGTCGTCGAAGTCCTCCCTGAGCGCCAGAGCGACACCTTGCGCCAGGCCGCCCCACATCTGCCCGTCCACGTTCAGCCGACTGTTGATGACACCGACATCAGTGGCGATGAGCAGGTGGTCGACGTAGGTCTTGCCGGTGGCCACCTCTACCGACACCTCGGCGATGAACACGGCGTACATGTAGTTCTCGTTCGGCTTGCCCTGGCCGGTATGGGGGTCGATGAACGTGCACGCCTCAGCCGTGTAACTGCCCTCATAACGTAGGGACAGACCCTCGGCCACCATCTCGTCGTACGTGCGGAAGCCGCCGTCGTCCTTCTTCATCGCCTCGACGAGCTTGTCGCAGGCGTCCTTGATCGCGTTCCCGACCATGACCTGGCTGCGGCTGCCGCCGGCGCCGCCGCTGTCGGGCGACGTGCCGGTGTCGTTCATGTCGAGGCTGATCTGTTCCATCGACACACCGAGCGGCCGCAACGCCTCGTGGGCGGTGCCGAGCGTGCCGCCGTCGGATCCCTGGCCGTGGTCCTCCCAAGTGTTGTAGATGCGCACCCCGCCGTCGGGACGCAGCTCCGCCACGGCGTTGGCCACATCCTGCCCGTCGGCCTGTGCCGTGTAGATGCCCAGGGCGACCCCGACACCCTTCTTGACCTCGGACGTCGACTGCTCGGCGCAGCGCTCTTTGGCCTCCTCGTAGTGCGGCTTCGCCATGTCGAAGAGCTTCTGGAAGACGTAGACCTCGTGCTCCTGACCCCAGGGGAACGTGTCGCCCGGCTCAACGAGGTTCTTGTAGCGCAGCTCGAACGGGTCCATGTCGAGCTTCTTCGCCATCTCGTCGACGATGCTCTCGCCGGCGAAGAAGCACTGCGGCGAGCCCCACGCCCGGAAGGGCGCCCCCCAGCCGTGGTTCGTGCGCACGAGATGTCCCATGCCGCGCATGTTCGGGATCTTGTAGCCCGCACCGCAGAAGAGCCCGCGCTGGGTGAGGTTGTCGCCGAACTCCATGTACGGGCCGTGGTCGACCCACCACTCGTTCTCCATGGCCAGGAAGTGGCCCTCTTCGTCCGCGGCCAGCTTGCAGTCGAAATAGAACGGCGAGCGCTTGCCGGTGTAGGCGATGGACATCCAGTAGTCGTACTTCAGGTAGACGGGACGACCCGTGGCGAGGTGAGCCGCGCCCACGAGCGCCTCGAGGGTGGGGCAGAACTTGTAGCCGAAAGTGCCGCCCGAGTAGTTCTGCACCATGCGCAGCTTGTCTTCCTCGACTCCGAGGCCCTCGGCGATCATCGCCGCGTGAAGGTAGAGAGCGATGCTCTTCGAGTGGATCGTGAGACGCCCTTCTTCATCGGTGTAGGCGAACCCGCAGTCGGGCTCGAAGAACAGGTGCGGCTGGCGCTGCAGGTAGTACTTGCCCTCCACCACATGGGCGGCTTTGGCGAAGATCTCCCCGGTGTCGTCGCCCTTGACGAGCGGCTGGTGGAAATAGACGTTCGGAGTGCCCGGGTAGATCTCGATGGCGTCGTCGGCCATGGCGTCGAGCGCGTCCATGTACGCGGGCAGTTCCTCGAGCTCGACCTTGACCTTGTCGACCGCAGCCTTCGCCTGTTCGATCGTGTCCGCACACACGATGGCGATGGCGTCACCGTACTGGTAGACCTTCGAGTCGCAGAGGATCGGACGCTCCCAGCCATCGGCGAGCGTGTCCTCGGGGAACATGACGAGTCCGTTGATGCGGTTGCGGCCCTTGACGTCCTTGTGCGTCACGACCTTGACCACGCCCGGCATCTTCTCGGCCTCGCTCACATCGATCGAGAGGATGTTGGCGTGCGACACCTGGGCATGCACGATCGCGCACTGCAAGGTGTCGGGCGGCATCTTGAACTCGTAGTCCGCGCCGTAGTCGATCGCGCCCGTCACTTTGGCCACGGCCGTGGGACGCGGGAAGCGCGTGTTCCAGATGTGCCCGTCCCCGGGCACCTTGTAGCGGAGCTCATCCTCGCTCAGCTCGCCACGCAGCACCTTGGCGGCGTCCAGCACGGCGTCGACGAGCGGCCTGTAGCC
>JAKPOQ010000095.1 GCA_029547745.1 Actinomycetes bacterium | reverse complement strand
GCCCAAGACGGACACAGCCGCCGTCGGCGAGCGGCGCGCGGACGACGCCGCCGAACTCCGGCGCCGTCTGCGTCTCCTCGAGCTCGAGAACGAGCGCCTGCAGTCCTCGCTCGACAACAGCCTCGTCATCCTCGAGACCGTGAAGCAGCTCACCGGCGGAGCCAAGCGCTCGCATGCCGTCCAAGTCGTCCTCGAGCGCACGGTCGCGCTCTTCGACCTCGCCGATGCCGGCCTCATCGCCCTCTACGACGAGGACGACCGGCGACTGAACGTCGTCGCCTGCCAGAATTACGATCCGTGCGTCCTCAAGATCCGCATGCGCCCCGGCGAGGGCGCTCCCGGTTGGACCTACACTTCGCAGACGCCACATATCTGGGCCGGCCCGGAGGAGTGCGCCGAGTGCATCGATCCGGTGAACCCGGTGGACCGCGGCCTCATCCTCGCGACGATCGAAGGGCGACCCTACCCGCAGAGCCTGATGTGCAGTCCTTTCGTGGCCCGCGGCAAGGTTATCGGCGCCATCCAGCTCGAGCACTACTCCGACGAGCGGCACTTCAGCGAGCGTGAGCTGCAGATCCTCACCAACCTCGCCGCCGACCCCCTGGCCGTCGCCCTCGACAACACCGCCCTCGTCGACCAGTTGCGCCGCCAGAACCGCCAGATGCGCGAACTCCTGCGCCGTACCATCAACGCCCAGGAAGAGGAGCGCGAGCGTGTGGCGCGCAACCTGCATGACGACGTCAGCCAGACGCTCACCGGGCTGCTCATCGCCCTCAAGAACCTCCAGTCGGTCGCCGCGGCGGCGCCGAACGGCGCCGAGCTCACGTCTTACCTTTGCGACGTCGAGGAAGACGTCCGCGAGACGATCGCCACGACCCAAGACCTCGCCGTCGACCTGCGCCCGGCCCTGCTCGACGACATCGGCCTGGTCAGCGCCCTCGAGTGGTACCTGGACCATCGCATGGCCAGGGCCGGGGTCAAGACCCGCCTCAAGGTGCGTGGCGTCGAACAGGACAAGCTCGAGGACTGGGCCACGACGGCGCTCTTCCGTATCGCCCAGGAAGCCCTGAGCAACGTCGTGAGACATGCGCAGGCCGACAACGTCGTCGTCAGCCTCAGCAGCGAGCCCACCGGCATCGTCCTCACCGTCAAGGACGACGGCCGCGGCTTCGTGACCCCTGACGCTGAGGAGCTCGCCTCGCACCTCGGTCTGCGCGGCATGCAGGAGCGCGTCCAGATGATCGGCGGTTCACTCGCGGTCCGTTCGCGCCCGGGCGAGGGCACCGAGGTGCGGGCCGTCGTGCCGCTGGCCAAGGACGGCCCGTGATCCGTGTCCTCCTCGTAGACGACCACCGCATCGTGCGCAAGGGGCTGCGCGTCCTGCTCGAGGCGAGCGGCGAGGTCAGTGTCGTCGGCGAGTGCGCGAACGGCGGCGACGCCCTGCAGAAGGTCCATGAGCTCCTCCCCGACGTCGTCCTCATGGACATCTCCATGCCGGGGATGGACGGCGCCACGGCCACCCGACAGATCACGGCCCGGCATCCCGACGTCAAGGTCCTTGTGCTGACCATGCACAACGAGCCCCAGCGCATCAAGGAGATGATGGACGTGGGCGCTGCCGGCTATGTGGTCAAGAGCGCCGCTCCAGAAGAGCTTCTGACGGCGCTCCGCACCGTCGCCGGCGGCCAGTACTACCTCCAGCCCGAGGTGGCGACGACAGTGGTCAGGGAGATCATCGAGGCCCCGCGCGAGGCTGGTCCGATCCTCTCGGCGAGGGAGCTCGACGTCGTCCGCCTCGTCGCGCGGGGCCTCAGTACCACCGAGATCGCCCGCGCCCTCTTCATCAGCGAGCGCACGGTGCAGACGCACCGCTACAACGCCATGAAGAAGCTCGGCCTCCACAACAGCCGCGAGCTGACCCTCTACGCCGTGCGCACGGGCATCGTCACACTGCCGGAGTGACACGGTCGTGACACGCGACTCGGGCGTGTCGG
>JAKPOQ010000103.1 GCA_029547745.1 Actinomycetes bacterium | reverse complement strand
GAGGACGAACGCACCCTGATCGAAGCCGCCTTCGCCGGGCCGAGCTCGGGTAACGGCCGGCCATGGCACTTCGTCGTCGTGCGTGACGCGGAGACCCGGCGGCGACTGGCCGGCGTTCATCAGTGGTCGGGCCTGCTCGCCCGGGCGCCGCTCGTCATCGCCGTCCTGGGGCGCGCCGACGCCGACGCCTGGGTCGAGGACGGCGCCGCCGCCACGGAGAACGTCCTCATCGCTGCGACTGCCCTCGACCTCGGCAGCTGCTGGGTCGGAATCTGGGAGAACGCTCCAGAACCCCAGCCCGCGGAGGTCACCGTGCTCGAGATCCTCGGGACGACGCCCGAGAAGTACCGTTGCCTCTGTCTGATCGCCGTCGGCCACCCCGCCGACCACAAGCCGCCCCGCACCCAGTTCCAGCCCACGAAACTGTCGTACGAACGCGTCGGCCGCCACACGAGGTGAGACGGTGAACGGCGACCGCGAAGCGCGCATCCAGCAGACAGCGCGCGAGATGCTGGCCGTGGCGCGGACGGCGAAGCCCTCGCTGTTCTCCTCGGCACGCTGGCAGAGCGAGATCATGGACTGGGCGATGCGCGACGAACGCCTCAAAGTCGACATCCTGCGCTTCGTCGACGTGTTCCCCAGCCTGCGCAGCCGCAGCGAGGTCGCCCGACATCTGCGCGAGTACTTCGCCGGCGGGGACGTGGCGGCGCCCCAGGCGCTGCGCTGGGGCGTCAGCCTGACGGCGCAGCGCTCACCCGTGGCGCCGCTCGCCAACGCCGTCATCCGCAACCAGATGAAGGGGTTCGCGCAGCGCTTCGTCGTCGGCCGCGACGCGGCCGACGCCAAGCGGGCGCTGCGCCTCCTGCGCCGCGAGGGCATGGGCTTCACGCTCGACGTCCTCGGCGAGGCCAGCGTGAGCGAAGTCGAAGCCGAGGCCTACCAGCGCACGTACCTCGGGATCATCGACGAACTCGCCAAGGAGGCGCGCTCGTGGCCGCCGGTGCCGGTAGTCGACGACAGCGCCTGGGGTCCGCTGCCGTGCGTGAACGTCTCGCTCAAGATCACCTCGCTGTACTCGCAGATCGACCCCGTCGACTTCGAGGGCAGCGTCACGGCCGTCAAGGACCGCTTGCGCCCCATCTTCCGCAAGGCCGTAGCCGACGGCGCCGCCGTCACGCTCGACCTCGAACAGGTGCGCTACCGCGACCTCACCTACGAGGTCTTCACCTCCCTGCTCGACGAGGAGGAGTTCCGCGGCTACGAGGACGCCGGCACCGTCGTCCAGGCGTACCTGCGCGACGCCGACCGCGACCTCGAGCGCCTGGTGGGCTGGGCCGAGGAACGCGGGCGTCACATCCACATCCGGCTCGTCAAGGGAGCGTACTGGGACTACGAGACGGTGAGCGCCGCCCAGGAAGGCTGGCCGGCGCCCGTGTTCACGCACAAGCCGGACACGGACGCGATGTACGAGAAACTGGCCGAGGCGATGCTGCAACGGCCCGACCAGGTGCGACCGGCGTTCGCGAGTCACAACATCCGCTCGCTCGCGGCGGCGATCGTGACCGCACGCGAGCTCGGTCTTCCCGACGATGCCTTCGAGATCCAGACCCTGCACGGGATGGGCGACCCGGTGAAGCACGCGGTCCGCGAGATGGGCCTGCGCCTGCGTGAGTACGCCCCGGTCGGCGAGCTCATCCCCGGCATGGGCTACCTCGTCCGCCGCCTCCTCGAGAACACGGCGAACGACTCCTTCCTGCGCCAGACCTTCGTCGAAGGCGCGGCGGTCGACGAGCTCGTGCGGGCGCCGGAGACGTCGGCCGACTTCGGCCGCGGGCCGGCGCCCGCGGCCGAGATCGTGCCGACCGACCCCGGCGCCCCTGCCCCGTTCCGCAACCAGCCGCACCCGGCGTTCTCGCGGCGCGACGTGCGCGCCGCCTACGACGCCGCACTGGCGCGGGAGCACGCCGCGGCCGGCGCGCACCACCCACTCCTCGTCGGAGGGCGCGAGATCGACACAGCGCGGAAGCTCACATCGGTGAACCCGTCGCAGCCGGATGAGGTCGTCGGCACGACCGCCTGCGCCGGCCGCGCCGAGGCCGAGGCGGCGGTCGCCGCGGCGCGCGCCGCGGCGGCGGCGTGGCGCGACACGCCGGCGCGCGAGCGCGCCGGCGTGCTCTTCCGCGCCGCCGCCCTCATGCGCGCGCGGGAGCTCGACCTCGCCGCCCTGCTCACGCTCGAGGCCGGCAAGACGCGACGCGAGGCGAGCGCCGAGGCCGACGAGGCGATCGACCTCCTCGAGTACTACGGGCGCGAGATGCTGCGCCTCGACAAGGCGCGACGTATGGGCCGCGCGCCGGGCGAGCACAACCTCATGTGCTACGAGCCGCGCGGCATCGCCCTCGTCGTCGCGCCGTGGGACTTCCCCCTGGCGCTCCCAACCGGGATGACGGCGGCAGCGCTCGTCGCCGGGAACCCGGTGATCGTCAAGCCGGCGACGCCGACGCCGGTGGTCGCCGACAGGATGGTGCGCATCCTCGTCGAGGCCGGCGCCCCGGCCGGGACGGTCAACTACCTGCCCGGCCCCGGCGCCGAAGTCGGCGACTTCCTCATCCGTCATGCCGGGATCGATCTCGTCGCGTTCGCCGGCTCGACGGACGTCGGCTTGAACGTCATCGGTCGCGCGGCGCAGAACCCGGGCCCCGAGAGCGTCAAGACGGTGCTCGCCGGGATGGGCGGCAAGAACGCCGTCATCGTCGACGGCGACGCCGACCTCGACCTTGCCGTCACCGAGGTCGTCGCCTCGGCCTTCCACTGCGCCGGCCAGAAGTGCTCCGCCGCCTCGCGCGTCATCGTGCTCGACCCCGCCTACGACGACTTCGTGCGCCGGCTCGGCGAGGCGGCGCGCAGTCTGCGCGTCGGGCCGGCCGAAGAGCCCGGCACGCGCGTCGGTCCCCTCATCACGGCCGAGGCGAAGGAGCGCGTCGAGGGTTTCATCGCCCAGGGTCTGCAGGAGGCCCGGCTAGGGGCGACGATCGAGCCGCCGCCGGGCGGCTGGCCCGGCGGCGGCTTCTACGTCGCCCCCCACGTCTTCGTCGACGTCCCGCCCTCGGCCGTCATCGCCCAGGAGGAGATCTTCGGACCCGTCCTCGCCATCCTCAGGGCGAAGGACATCGACGAGGCGCTGGCGATCGCCAACGGCGGCAGGTACGCGCTCACCGGCGGCCTCATGTCGCGAAGCCCGGCGACGATCGAGCGCGCGCGCCGCGAGTTCCGCGTCGGCAACCTCTACATCAACCGCGGCATCACCGGCGCGCTCGTCGAGCGCCAACCCTTCGGGGGCCTCAAGATGAGCGGCGTCGGCGCCAAGGCCGGAGGCCCCGACTACCTGCAACAGTTCCTGCAGGCGCGCCTCGTCACCGAGAACACGATGCGCCGCGGCTTCGCGCCCCCGGACGAGCTGCTCGACGAATAGGCGCGAACCCTCTCGCCACCAGGCGCGTCTCCCCGCCAGAGTCCAACGGCCGCCCCGCGGCCCCGACGAGGAGAGAGACATGAGAGCCAGACGCCTGCGCATCGTGGTCCCGGTCGCCATCGTCGCCCTGCTCGCGCTCTTCGCTCTGGTCGGTGCTCTCGTGCGCGACGACGACCGGCACGCGACGACGGAGACGACGACGGGCCCCTCCCTGTCCCTGACGGGCCCGGGCGCCATCAACGGCACGACCGGCGACGCCGCGCCCGGCGACGGCACCGCTACGCGGACCGCCGAGGGCGCGGCGCCCGAGCCCGCCAGCGACCAGTCCTCCGACAGCGCCGCGACCGGCGACCAGGCAACCGCCACAGGCGATGGCAGGGTCTCGTACGCCGACGTCCCGCCGGCCTCGACCGCATCCGCCCACTACCTCGTCCGCAACGGCGCCCTCACCCTGACCGTGAAGCGTCACGGCCTGCGCGACGCCATGCAGCGCATCGACGCCATCACCCTCGGGATGGGGGGCTACGTCCTGTCGAGCTCCATGGGGAGCCAGACCGCCTGGTACAGACCTGTCGCGCCGCTGGCGCGCGACGCGAGCGGTGCGGCGATGAGCAGCGACGAGAACGCCGCCGGCCAGCCGAGGTCCTCGGGCAGCAGCAGCGCGAGCGGCGACGCGAACGCGAGTGGCCCGAGCGACGGCGACGGCGTGAGCGGCAGCGACGACGAAAGCGACGTCGTCCAGTACGGGACCATGACCGTCCGCGTCCCGGAAGCGAGGTTCGACGCCGCCGTCGAGCGGTTCTCGAAGCTCGGTGAGGTCGTCGACCTGACCACGTCCGCCGACGACGTGAGCGACCAGATGGTCGACCTGCGCGCCCGCCTGCGGCACCAGAAGGCCGTGGAGCGGCGTCTCCTCGGCTTCCTCGCCCAGACCAAGAACATCAGGGAGACGCTCGCCGTCCAGGACCGCATCGACGAGGCACAACTCGCCATCGAGCGGCTGTCCGCTGAGATCACCCAGCTGAGCGAGGTCACGAGCTACGGGACGATCACCGTCACGATGCGCGAGCGCGGCGCGCCGCAATCGGGGACGATCGACGAGTCCGACACGTTCTGGGGCGCGTTCATCAACTCGCTGCGCCTGATCGGCGACGGCGCCGCTGCGACGGCCGTCGCCCTTGGCGCCCTGCTGCCCTTCCTCGTCCTCTTCGGCGCCATCGGCGCGGCCGTGTGGTACGGCCGCCGCGCGATCCTGCGCCACCGGCCCCCGCGCGCCCTGCAAGAGCCGGAGGCGCCACAGACGCCGGCCGCGCAAGGCTGATCGCGCCGGCGGCGACCGGGACGCCGGCGGACCCCGGGCGGGCCCCCTTCGCCCGAGGGCCCGCCCGTCAGAGCCGGCGACCCACCTGCGGGCTTGGCCACACAGAGCACGCCCTCATCGCCGAGGCGCAGGCGGTGCCCAAACCGCCGTCGATCCTCATGACGATGATTCCGTGCTCGCCGATCGCGACGACAAGCTTCTCCGGGGAGCGAAGGACGGCGCTTCCCGTATCTGTCGCCTGCTCCTCCACCCCACAGGCTGACGCCATCGCCATCAGCATCGCAAGTACGGCCGGGGCAAGCCCGTGCCACAGCGGGCGACTGGCCGGTAGCCGCACGCCCGCCGACATCCCCATGACCGCCAAGACGTACCCCTGGCGGTCGGGATCTGGCGCCAGTCACATTCTGGGGGGTGAACAGGCTATGAAGCTACGCCCGGAGACGGCGCGTCAAGCAGGCCGTTGGGAGCCATCTCGCGCCGTGAGCGCCGCCAGCATGGCGGCCGTGTCGGCGTGAAGCTCGACACCGCTCTCGACGAGGGCCCCGGTCGCTCCGGCAAGGTCGGCCGCCAGCACGCCTTCAGCCGCCCAGACCCGCACGCCTTCCCGGGCAGCCGTGCACACCGCCTCCACGTTGCGCGCGTTGCCGAGGCTCACGGGCACGTCCGTGAGGATCACGAGGTCGGCGGTCCGCATGAGGGCGACGTTCTCGGTGTGCGTCTCGTCGCCCACCGGTGAGAACGGCGCCTCAACGACCATCCTCAGCCCAAGCTCCCGACCGGCCTCCTCGTCGGTGTCGAGGGCGTTGAGGACGCCGGCGGAGACCTCCCAACCGGCGTCGACGAGCTCCCGCATGAGGCCCGCGCCGGTGCCTCCGCCGCAGACCACGTGGATCCGGCCTTTGCGTTCGCCCCGCAGACGCGGCGAGTACGTCAGGTATGTGCGGCCCGCGTGGCGATGCATGTAGGCGCGCACACCGTAGACGGCCTCGACCGTCTCCGGCGTAAGCACCTCTTCCGGCGGGCCGAAGGCGGCGAGCTCGCCGTCCGAGAGCACAAGCAGCTTGCTGAAGTAGTGAAGCGCCAGGTTGAGGTCGTGAAGGATGCAGATGACTGTCAGCCCGTCGGCATTCAAGTCCCTGAGCAGGTCGAAGAGCCGCAACTGATGCGAGACGTCCAGGGCGGAGGCCGGCTCATCGAGAAGAAGAAGACCGGCGCGCTGCATCAACGCCTGAGCGAGCACGACGAGCTGACGCTCGCCGCCCGAGAGCTCCGTGAACCGACGCTCGATCAGCTCGGCGATGCCGAGCCGCGCGAGCGTCCACTCGGCGTCACCCCGAACCTCCCCGGACCGTGCGCGACAGTAGGCGCCCATCTCGACCACCTCGCGTACCGACAGGTCGAAATCTAGCGCGAAGCTCTGCGGCACCAGCGCGACCTCCCGAGCCAGGTCACGGCGGCGGTACTCGCGCGTCGCCCGACCCGCGATGAGAACCTCGCCTTGCTGCGGCTGCAAGATCCCGTCGATCAGGTCTATGAGCGTGCTCTTGCCGGACCCGTTGGGCCCGACGACGCCCACGAAGTCGCCGGCGCCGACGTCGAACGACACGCGCTTGAGAACTGGGCGCCCGTCGTACCCGAACCCGACCTGACGCACGGAGACGACGGGAGATGCTCCCGACGCCACGCCCGGACCAACTACGACGGCAGGCATCACGCCTTTCCCCGGCGCAGGAGGTAGACGAACAGCGGCGCGCCGACGAAGGTCGTGACGACGCCGACGGGGATCTCGTTAGGCATCAGCAGCGTGCGCGACATGAGGTCGGCGACGTTGAGCATCGCCGCGCCGAAGAGGAGTGAGACGGGCAGGAGACCGCGATGGCCCGGGCCCACGAGAAGCCGCACGATGTGCGGCACCACGAGCCCGACGAACCCGATGATCCCGCTGACCGACACGGCGATCGCGGTGAGCACGCCCGCCGTCACGAGCAGCAGCCGCTTGGTGCGTTCCACCTCGACGCCGAGCTCCAGCGCGCGCTTCTCGCCCTGCAGCAGAATGTCCATCTCTCTCGTGCGGAACAGCGGGATGAGCATCAACGGCACGGCAAGCAGGGCGAGTTCGACCTCGGTCCAGCCGCGCCCCGAGAAGCTGCCCATGAGCCAGTAGACGATGGCGTGCATGTCGTCGCCTGCCTTGATCATAAGAAACGTGACGACCGCACTCGCCAGGTAGGAGACCGTCACGCCCGCAAGCAGCAGAATGAAGATGTTCACGCGCCCGCGCCGGCGCGCTGCCATCCAGACGATGCCGAGCGTGGCGAACCCGCCGGCAAGGGCGAGAACGGTCATCCAGGGGAACTGGGCGACGTGCAGCACGATGCCGAGCGTCGCACCCAGCGCGGCGCCCGACGAGACTCCGGTCACGTAAGGATCCGTGAGCGGGTTCAGGAACAGGTCCTGCATGATGACGCCGGCCACCGCGAGCTCCGCGCCGACGAGGCAGGCGAGAAGCGCGCGGGGCAGGCGGATCTGCCAGAAGATGGCACTGTCCAGATCGCCCGCCACCGGCCCCGCTGTCACCAAATGCCAGATCCTGGCAAGCGGCAGCGAGGCCGGTCCAAAGGCCAGCGACATCAGCAGGCAGACCACGAAGACGCCCGCCGTCAGCACGATGCCAGGCCAGACGCTTGTCCGACCCAGCCGGATCACTGGGCGGCGTAGGCCTCCGGATGGATCATCCTGGCGAGCCGCGCGAGACCCTTGGCAAGGCGCGGGCCGCATCGTGCGATGAGGTTGTCGTTGATGACGTAGACGCGGCCCTCTTTGACAGCCGTGAGACCCGCATAACCGTCGCGCTCGGCGATGGCGCCGGGTTCACTCATGGAGCCGGAATCGGCGATGTACACGGCCGGATCCTTCTCGAGCAGCACCTCGGCGCTGAAATTCGGGTATCCGTCGCCGGCGGTGGCCCCGATGTTGGTTCCGCCGGCCAAGTTGATCATGTCATCGATGAAGGTCCCACTGCCGGCCGTCATGAGTGGTTCGCTGTAGATCTCGAGGAAGGTGTCGACCTTGGCGAGTGAGCCGACCCTCGCCTGCACGTCATCCCTGGCCTTCGCCATCTCCTGCACGACCTTCTCGGCCTCGGCCGACGTCCCCGCCAGCTTCCCGACCCGGCTGATGGTGGTCATGACGCCGCCGTAGGTCGTCGGATCGATCACGTATACCTTGATGCCGAGGTCTTCGAGCTTGGTGCGCAGTCCGTCCTGAACGCCACCGGCGGCGAGAACGAGGTCAGGGTCGAAGGACGCGATCTTCTCCACGCTAGGGTTGGCGAAGTCGCCGATCTTGGGCAGCGCCTTGGCATCCTCGGGGTAGTCGTCGTAGCTCGTGCCGGCGACCATCTTGTCGCCGGCGCCGATGGCGTAGGCAATCTCGGTGTTGGCAGGCGCGAGGCTGACGATCCGTTCCGCAGGCTGCTCGAGCGAGACCTGCTGACCCGCGTCGTCGGTGACCGTGATCGGGCCGGCGACAGTCGAGGAGGACGAGGCCTCGGTCCCGCCGTCGGAGCCGCAGCCGGCGAGCATCACGGCGGCCAGGGCGCAGACCAGGCAGACTGTGAGGACGACAGCCGCGAAGCGGCCGGAGCGCAGTTTGGGGATGGTCATGGTCGTGGTGCTCCTTTCACGCTGGTGGCAGCCTCATTCATGCCTCGTCGGGACGGTCGTTCGGCGAGAGCGCGAAGTCGAGGACCCAGTGGCCGTCGCGCTCCACGACGCCACCCCAGGACAAGGCGACCGGAGCGGAGAAGAGCGGTGATGACGTGACCATCGTGTGGTACTCCCCCGCTTCTCCGCAGATATCGAGACCGGCTGCTTCAAGCTCGGCGAAGAACGCGTCGCCGATCTCCCGGCCGAGGTAGTCGACGCTCGCCCGCGAAGCATCGACGGCGACGACAGTGGCGCGCGCGCCCGAGGCGAGGAACTCGCCGAGCAGCGCGCGCCGCTCCTCCTGCCACAGCGGCAGGTGGCAGGAGAGTCCGGCGATCCCACTGACGCCTTCAACCCAGTTGCGGTGCTCCTGGAGATCGATGTCGCCGAACACGCCCGCCTCGACGCCCTCGGCGCGCAGCTCGCGGAGCACAGAGATGAAGACCGCCTCGTAGTCGTCCCAGGTCGAGGCACGGGTGACGAGCGGCACGCCGAGCGCGGCGGCCTGCGCCTCGAGCAGAGCCAGCGGCAGGCCGTGGCCGCGGCTCGCGGCGCCGTTCTCGTGCAGCATGCAGACCAGCGCCGCAGGGCGGCCACCGGCCGCAACGGCGCGGGCGAAGGCAAGGTAGGCGTCCTTTCCCCCGCTCCACGAAGCGAAGAAGCGGCGGCCAGCGAGCGCAGCCGTACTCATGACCGCGATCCTCCGTCGGCGAGCGTACAGCTCAGGGGCGGCAGATGTCCGTCGATAGCGTGCACAGGGTCCCAGTTCAACCGGCTCACCCGCAGCCTTGCTCGCGGCAGTCGGCGCAGACGCCGTACACCTCGAGATGATGGCCGTAGACGACGAACCCCGTCTCTCGTTCGAGCTGCTTCTCGAGATAGGCAAGATCGCCGTCGCCGTCGAAGTTGACGATTCTGCGGCAGACGCCGCAGATCAGCGGGTGGGTGTGACCGATGCGCACAGCCGTGTAGCAGACCTCGCCGCCACGATCCCGGACGCGCACCAGCAGACCGAGGTCGTGAAGGAGCGTGACGGTGCGGTAGACGGTCGCCTGCCCGATGCCCTCCGCACGCACCGCCTCGGCGATCTCCCCGATGGTCGCGGCGCGGCACGCGGTCGAGAACTGTTCCCAGATGGCGCGCCGCTGCCTTGTGTACGGCAAGCCACGCTGCGAGAACACAGTCTCGATGTCGACCTCTGACTGCGGACCTTGCGATGACACGATTGAGGAAAACTATCATCTTCCCTCTCCATGTCAACCGATGCCTCGCGGGCTCGGAGCCCGCGACCGAGCCGCTCACGGACGGTGGCATCAGCCCACCCGGAGGCGCCATGCCGGCGGGGCGTTATGGAGCAAGACCACCGAGGACGGGGAAATCGGCAGCGGCACAGTCAGCGCATGTCGAGCCCCACGATACGCGCGAGGAGAGCCGCGTCCAGGTGCGCCTCGACATGATCGGCGAGGCGGTCGACGCCGTCGTCGCGCAGCGCAGCGGCGCCCTCACGAGGCGGCAGGCCCAGCCCGGCCCGGAGCCGAGCCAGGAAGGCGCCGCGCAACGCGGGGTGGTCGAAGAGACCGTGCACGTAACTGCCACAGACCGCGGCCCCACCGGACAGCGAGACGGCGCCATCGTCGTGCTCCGAGCCGTCGGCCACACGCAGGCGGAGCAGCGGCGCCGCGCCGCCACCCAGACACGTGCGGCCCATATGGATCTCGTACCCGCGCAACGGCGTACCCGCGGGGCCGAGGAGGGCGAGAGGCGAGACGTCCACGTCCCGGGCGGCAGGCGCAGAGCCGGCGGCGCTGGTGAGGTCGACGGCCAGCAGCTCGCCTTCCACACGCACCGTGAGCTTCTCGCCGGCGAACGTCGTCGCCACGTCGAGCAGGCCGAGGCCGTCAATGCCGTCGCACTCCGACTCGACGTGCTGAGGGTCGAGGATGCGGCGGCCCAGCATCTGGTAGCCGCCGCAGATGCCGATCACCGACGTGCCGGCGACGGCCGCGGCCTGCACCGCCACCGCAAGCCCGCTGTCGCGCAGCCAAGCGAGGTCGGCGATGGTGCTCTTGGTGCCAGGCAGGATGATCGCAGCCGCGCCAGCCAAACCGTCAGCCGTCGTCACATACCGCACGTTCACGTCAGGCTCGTCCGCCAGCGCGTCGAAGTCGCTGAAATTGCTGACGAACGGCAGTCGCACCACCGCGATCTGCAGCGGCGCGTCCGGCTTCGCCCGTTGCCGCTGGTCCTCGATGCCCAGCGAATCCTCGTCATCGCCCCGCCAGTCCTCTAGCATGGGCACGACGCCGAGCGTCGGCACGCCGGTGCGTTGCCGCAGGTACTCGATGCCCGGGTCGAGCAGCTTCGCGTCGCCCCGGAACTTATTGATGACGAAGGCGGCGACGTGGCCACGCTCCTCCGGTGTGAACAGCTCCATATGGCCCACGAGACTGGCGAAGACGCCCCCACGGTCGACATCGCCGACCAGCAGCACGGGGCACCGCGCATGGCGCGCCACCTTCATGTTGACGATGTCCTGATCGCGCAGGTTGATCTCGGCCGGGCTGCCAGCGCCCTCGATGACGACGAGGTCGTTGCTCGCGCGCAGCCGCTCGAGCGCCGCCGTCACGATCGGCCAGACCCGCGGCTGGTAGGCGTGGTACTCGCTGACAGACATGTGAGCCACAGGCCGCCCCAGCACGACCACCTGGCTGCCGGCCCGCGAGCTGGGCTTAAGAAGCACCGGGTTCATGTCGACGTGCGGTTCCACGCCCGCAGCCCGGGCCTGATACGCCTGGGCACGGCCGAGCTCGCCTCCTTCGGACGTGACAAACGAGTTGAGCGACATGTTCTGCGCCTTGAACGGCGCCACACGATGGCCGCGGCGCGCGTAGATCCGGCAGAGCGCCGCGGCCAGCACACTCTTCCCCGCGTGGGAGCCGGTGCCGAGCACCATGACGACGCGGGCGGCCGTCATCGCGGCCCACTGGGTAGCGGCAGCGCGTCGAACGCCGCCAGCAGACGGTCGTTCTGATCGGTTGCCCGCGGGCTCACGCGGATGTGCGCGGGCAGGCCGAACGAGGTGCAGTCGCGCACCAGGCAGCCGCTCTTGAGCAGCAGGCGACGCACGGCGGCGGCGTCACCGACGTGGATGAGGAAGAAGCCGGCCGTCGTCGGCTCGACCGCCCAGCCACGCGCCAGTAGGGCCGCCGCCAGCCGGTCGCGCTCGCTGATCAGCTCCCGCACGGCACGCACGTGGTGGTCATCGTCCTCCAGCGAGACCACCGCGGCGGCCTGAGCGCACGCGTTGACGTTCCATGGGGGCGCGGCGGCGCGCAGAGGCGCCGCCAGGGTGGCATCGGCGAGCGCATAGCCGACCCTGAGGCCCGCAAGCCCCCAGTACTTCGTCATCGAGCGCAGCACGACGAGGTTGCCCGCTTCGAGAAGCTCCGGCAGCCATTGGCGCTCGGCAAGAAGATCACGGTAGGCCTCATCCAGAACGAACAACGTGGCAGGGTGATCCGCGACGAGGGCGGCGATCAGCGGAGCGGGCAGCGCCGCCCCGGTCGGGTTGTTCGGCGAACACAGCCAGCAGAGTCGCGGCGCCAGGTCGACGAGAGCCGCACGAAGGGCGGGCTCGTCGCAGAAGAAGCCCGCCCCGGGACCCGCGTGCGTCAGACGCACCTCCGCGAAGTGCCCACCCGCAAGCCGCGTGCCGACCTCGCACTCGCCGAATGAAGGCGCCAGCGAGAGCGCGATCTGCCCTGGCGCCAGAGTCAGCTGGGCGATCAGCCTGATGAGCTCGGTGCTGCCGTTGCCGGCCACCACCTGCTCCGGCCCCAGCCCTTCATGAGCGGCTAGCGCGGCGACAAAGGGGCCCGCGCGCGGATCCGGGTAGGCGTCGACGACCGCCGCGGCGACCGCGGCGGCGACCGCCGGTGACGCCCCCAGCGGCGACTGGTTGGAGCTGAAATCGATGATCTCGCCAGGATCGAACCCTTCGGCGCGCAGCGCGCCGAGGTCGATGGCGCCGTGGACTGAGGGCGCGATACGACGGAAGAAGCTCATCCCCATAGACCCCAGGCCAGTAGCGCGGCCAGGCAGGCCGCCGTTCCCAGGCTGATGCCGCCGGCGACCCACACCACGACCGCCGCATCGCCGATCACGCCGGCCTCGAGCGGCCGCTCCGGCAGCCCGACGGCATAGCTGCCCGGTTTCTCGAGCTGCACCCCGAGCAGCCCGGCCATGGCGGATATGGCCACCAGCTTGTTGGGACCCGGCGCAGGGCGAGGCCGAGTACGAAGGGCGACCCAAGCGGCGCGAGCCGTGCCGCGCAGACTCCCCAGTGCGACGAGCAGAAGCGCCGTCAACCGCGCGGGAATCCAGTTGAGGGCGTCGTCGCCTCGCGCCGCCGCCTTGCCCACGTACTCGTACTCACCACGGTAACCGATCATGGCGTCCATGGTGTTTACCGCCCGATAGACGAGCGCGCCGGGCAGGCCGAAAAGCACGAAGAAGAAGAGCGGAGCTACGACGCTGTCGTTGAGATTCTCGGCCAGCGACTCTACCGCTGCGGAAACGATCTCGCGCGGTGGAAGCTCGCGGTCGCGGCTGACGAGCGCCGCCAGATCGGCACGCGCCGCTCTCAGATCGCGCCCCAGATCGCGCTGTACGTCACGTCCGGCGACGACCAGGCCGCGCAACGAGAACGTGGTCTTCAGCACCAGCGCACCAACCGGCAGCGCCAACCACCAAGGCAGCCGGGCGAGCAAGAGGTTGAAGCCGGCGCCGGCGACGGCCCCGATGCCGGCCACCACGACGAAGACGAGGATACCGTAGACAAGCTGGACAGCGGCGCGCCGGCGCGGCAGGCGCGCCTGAAGGGCATCGATCAACCGCCCCATCCACACGACGGGGTGCAGAGCGGCCGGCAGCTCGCCCGCGGCGACGTCGATCAGGCCGGCCAGCAGGACCATGCCGAGCGCCACCGGCCAGCCATGCGGGGCGAGGATCACGACCCCTCGCCGCGCTGGTCTTCCGGCGGCAACACCAGCCCAGCCAGATGGCACGTATCGTTCACGAAGCGCACGTTGACCCATCCGTCGGTCCACTCGAGCAACGACACGCCGCAGTGGGTCGTGCTCAGCGTCCACCACTTCTCGGCCGGTACCCCGAGATGGTGGTTGACGATTACCCGGATGGTGCCGTCGTGCGCGACGATCGCAGCCGCCTCGTGCCTGCAGGTGGCGACGATGTCACGCATGGCGGCGAGCACACGCTCGGCGAGAAGCGCCAGCGACTCGCCCCCCGGGAGCGCGGTGTTGTACGGGTCGGCATCGAGGGCGGCCCGGAGCGTTGCGTCTCCGGCGAACTCGTCCCAGCCGCACCCCTCGTAGTCGCCGAGGTCGAGCTCGCGCAACCGCCTGTCGGGCCGGACCGATGCCGGCCCCCACTCCCGAGCGATGGTCTCCGCCGTCGCCCTTGCCCTCAGGAGATCGCTGCAGTACACGGGCATCGGCCCGAGCGGCGCGAGGCGAGCGGCCACAGCCCGCGCCTGGGCCTCCCCCACCGCCGTCAACGGATGATCACCCTGCCCCATCAGGAGACCCGGCGAGTTGCCGGTCGAGACGCCGTGCCGCACGACATAGAGCTTCATCGCCTCACCTACCGCAGGAGCGCACAGCCGATGACGAGCGCAGCGGCTTCGGCGAGTTCGATGCCCATGCCATAGACGTCGCCCGTGAGGCCGCCGAGCCGCTTCGCAACGGCGGCCTGCAACAGAAGGGGAACGAGGAGCGCGCCGGCGACGATCAGCAGCGCGCCCCACCAGTCAGGGCTGGCGGCAGCCGCCGCCACGCCGGCCGCCGCCAGCCACCCCAACGCGAGAGCGAGGACACCGGGGCTACGCTCACGAGTGAACCCATGGCCGGTGCCCGCCTCCCGCGCGTAAGGAAAAAGGAAGACATCGAGCGTCGGCAGCGTGCGGGCCGCCGCCCAACCCGCCAGGAGCGGCGCGGCGGCCTCAGCCGGCGACAGGGCGCCGAGCGCCGCGGTCTTCACCACGATCACCAGGATCGCGCCGGCAACGCCCATGGCCCCGGCACGGCTGTCCTTCATGATCTCGAGAGCGCCCTCCCGGCCTGCGCCGCTGAAGTAGCCGTCGCAGGTGTCCATCAGGCCGTCGAGGTGCAGCCCGCGGGTGAACGCCTCGACCACCAGGACGACAAGGGCGGCCGCCACGAGCGGCGGCAGCAACGCCGACGTCCCAGCGAACAACCCCCAGGAGGCCGCACCGAGCCCAAGGCCGACGAGCGGGTACCACCCCATGCTGCCCCACAGGTCGCGGGAAGCGACCTCGCCTCGCACCGGCAGCGGCACGCTCGTGAGGAAGGTCACCGCCAGCGACAGGCGGCGCGGCTGGGCCGCGAGTCGCCTGCGACTCGCGGCCCAGCCGCCTCCGCGCGCAGACCTAGTCATGGTCGCCTGCCAGGGCTTCACGGCGATCACCGGCCGCAGCACGCCGGCCGCCGGCCACAGGGAACGGCCGCCGGGTGGCGGGCACATGGCACACGCTCGGGCACCCGCTTGTCTTAGCGCGTGAGGTCGGCATCAGCCTCAGACGGATCACCCGCCACGCCGGCGCTCTCGAACGTCGCCATCTCCGAGAGGATGCGGGCGGCGGCCTCCACGATGCTCATCGAAAGGGCCGCCCCAGTGCCCTCGCCCAGCCTCATCTGAAGGTCGAACAGGGGCACCAGGCCGAGCTCGTCGAGCACCACCTGGTGCCCTCTCTCGATGCTGACGTGACTGGGGAGGATGTAGTCGACGCACTCGTGGCACAGCCGCACGGCGGTGAGCGCCGCGGCGGAGCTGATGAAGCCGTCCATGACGACCGGGATGCGCCGCTCGGCGCCGCCAAGGAACACACCAGCCATCCCCGCGATGTCGAGGCCGCCGACTTTCGCGAGCACATCGATGGGGTCATTGGCGTCGGGGCGGTTGACGACGAGAGCCTTCTCGATGACGGCCACCTTGTTCTGAAGCGCGTCCGCCGTGATGCCCGTGCCCCGACCGGTGACGGTGGCGACCGGCTGTCCGGTGAGCGCCGCGATCACGGCGGAAGCGGCAGTCGTGTTGCCGATGCCGACCTCGCCGGTGGCGATGATGTCGAGGCCCCGCTCGGCCTCCTCGCCGACCAGCTCGATCCCGACCTCGACGGCGCGGATCGCCTCTGCGCGAGTCATCGCGGGCCCATCCACCATGTTGGCGGTACCCATGCGGATCTTGCGGTCACGGAGACCCTTGGCGGCGCTCAGGTCGGCATTGACACCGAGGTCCGTGACGATCACGCGAGCGCCCACATGGCGGCCGATGACGTTGATGCCGGCACCGCCCGCGAGCATGTTGAAGACCATCGCGGGCGTGACCTCGGCAGGGAAGGCGCTGACGCCGGCCGCCGTAACGCCGTGATCGGCGGCCATCACAGCGATGGCCTTGCTCTCGATCGTCGGCAGCGGCCGGCCTTGGATGCCCGCGAGCTGGATCGACAGCGCCTCGAGGCGGCCAAGCGACTTCGGCGGCTTGGTCAGCTGCAGTTGGCGCATCTCGGCGGAGCTCATCGCCTCAGCGTCGAGAGGACCGATATGGCGGATGGTGGTGTTGAGAAGGCCGGTCACCGCGTGACCTCCTGAGCATCGGCAGGGGGCTGCACCTTGAGGTCAAGGGCAAGCCCGGAGACAAGAAGAACGGCGCGACCGGCGGCCGCGGCAAGACGCTGGTTTGCCCAGCCGAGCTGATCGCGATACAGACGCGCCAGCGGATACTCGGGGACAACGCCCATGCCGACCTCGTTGGTGACGGTGATCAGCATGACGCCGGTCTCGGCGAGAGCTGCCAGCAGATCGTCGACGGCGTCCGAGACACGGCGAGACGCGGCACGCTCCTGCTCGGCCGTGAGCAAGCTGTCGTCGTAGTTGAAGCCCTCCTCGGGCGGCGCCGCGCCGCCATGGTCGCCGCTCGAGAAGATCAGGTTGCTGACCCAGAAGCTCACGCAGTCGAGCAGGAAGACGGCGTCCGGGGCCGCTGGGCCACCGTGCTCGCGGACCGCCGCGGCCACCTCGAGCGGGCACTCCACCGTGGTCCACGATCCGGATCGCTTGGCGCGATGCATGGTGACCCGCGAAACCATCTCTGGGTCGTTGACCTCACATGTCGCCAGGTATACGACGCGACCGCCGCATTGCCCGGAAAGCTGCATGGCCAGCCGCTCCGCGTAGGCGCTCTTCCCGCTGCGAGCGCCCCCGGTGACGAAGATGAGGTGGCTTCCAGATCGATCCACCGCTGCCCTCCCTCGAGGCGTTGACGCGATGTGCCCCCGGCCACGGTGTCCTGGCTTCCGCTTCATCCTACTGGTCGCGCCTTCCCACCCTGCCGGGCAGTGGCTCTCTGCGACGTTCGTCGGCGGCTACAGTTGCGGGGCAGCGCCGGCTTGGCACCGGCTTCCCGACAACCGGGAGACAACGGACGAAGCGTACAGCCGTGGCGCGGCGACCGTCAAACGAAGCGCCGCGGGAGCCGACGATCGGCACGCGGGGCGCAACCGCGACGAAACCCGAGAGACTGAGGACAAGAGAACCCGGGCGAACGCCCTCTACGGGGCGGGTTTCTGCGAGCGGAGCGGTTCAGCCTCGCGACCCCGGGCTCAGTCGCCATTGCCCTGGGCGAGACCGTGGCCGCCGTCGGAGCGTCCTGCGGCGAGTGAGAGCGGGCGGCCACACGGGTACGTACCGCCTGCGTCCGGAGCGCCGCCGATGGTCCGAAGCGAACGCGCCCGTCAGTGCGTACGGGGCGAGGCGAGCGGCGGGAGAGCCGGCGCGTGCGGGGCGAGGCGAGCGGCGGGAGAGCCGCCGCGTATGAGACGCGACCAGCGGCAGGAGGCGACGATGAAGGCGGTGCGCATCCACGAACACGGCGGCCCCGAGGTCCTCGTCTATGAGGACGTCCCCGACCCCGAGCCCGGCCCACGACAGGTCCTGGTGCGCGTCGAGGCGGCGACCGTGAACCCGGTCGACGTCGCCGTGCGCGAGGGCCGCTTCCCGACGCCGAAGCAGCCGCCGAAGATCCTCGGCTCGGACGGCGCCGGCGTGGTGGAACGGGTCGGCGCCGAGGTGACGAGCGTCCGTCCCGGCGACGAGGTGATCTTCAGCGGCCTCGGCATCGGCAGCGAGGGCAGCTACGCCGAGTACGCTCTCATCGCCGAGGCGCAGGCGGTGCCCAAACCGCCGTCGCTCTCGTTCGTCGACGCCGCGGCCCTCGGCATGGTCTTCCCCACCGCCTACTACGGCCTCGTCAGGCGCGGCGATCTCCAGGCCGGCGAGACCGTGCTCGTGCAGGGCGGGGCCGGCGGCGTCGGCTCCGCGTCCATCCAGATCGCCAAGGCGCGCGGCGCCCGCGTGCTGACGACGGTGGGCGGCGCCGAGGCGGCGGACCTCGTCCGCTCGCTCGGCGCCGATGAGGTCATCGACTACAAGACCGAGGACGTCGTGGCGCGCGTCAAGGAACTCACCGACGGGCGCGGCGTCGACCTCGTCCACGAGCTGGTGATCAGCGCCAACCTCGCCACCGACCTGAAGCTGATTGTCAAGGGCGGGCGCATCGTCTGTACGGGAGAGGGGCCATCGTCACAGGTCAGCCTCCCCATCGGCGAGGCCCTGGGCGTCGATGCGACACTGCTCTTCATGAGCCTGAACAACGCGGGGCGCGCGGGCGTCGCCGCGATCATGCGCGAGGTGGCGGCGATGGCCGCCGACGGCACCGTACGCGCCGTCGTGGGCGCGACGCTGCCGCTGCGCGAGGCGCGTCGCGCCCACGAGATGCTCGAAGGCGAGCACGTGGGCAAGATCGTGCTGCTGCCGCGCGGCTGAGAGGCGGACGGCCGCCAGCCGCGGCAGGTGAGAGGCAGACGGCCACCAGCCGCGGCAGCTCAGAGCCGCACGGCCGAGAAACGCCCTGAGTCAGTACCCCTTGCCGTTCCCGCGGATCGCGTCCTCGCGCTGCTTGCGTAACTCCAGCCGCGGGATGAGCGTCGCCATGACGGCGACGAGGGTCTCAAGGCGGCGTTCCTCTGAGAGGGACTCGAGCAGCTCCTGCTTGAGCGCCACCCCGAAGTCGACGGCGCCGGCGATCCGATACGAGAGAGGGCCACTGCCTCCCGGCTCGTGCGGCGACTCGACACCCATGAGGACGAGGACCTTGCGGAAGTCATCGAGGGCGCGCCGCCGCAGGACGGCCGGCGCCTCGTCGTCTTCGTCGGGGACGAACAGGACGACCCCGCGGATGTACCCCGTCTCGGGGTCGTCCGGCTGGACGAGGTCGAGAAGACGGAAGCGGCGCCGGCCCTCGACGAGGATGTTCATGCGTCCGTCCTCGAACTCCTCGAGGACCTCGTCGACCGCGGCCGTGCACCCGATCTCGCGCACGCCGTCCTCCTCGGCGAACACGATGCCGAACTCCCCGCCTTCGTCGCGGCACTCGTCGACGAGCCGCTTGTAGCGTTCCTCGAAGATGTGCAGCGGGACGACCTCGCCCGGCAGCAGGACCATCTCAAGCGGGAAGAGACCGATGATCGTCGGTTCGAGGTCCGGCATCGGCTGGCCTCCGGGGACTCGGCGTGTCAGGCGGGCGGGACGGACCCGGCCTGAGGCTAGTCTACCCCGCGCAGGGCGACGTACATCGTGTACTCGTGGCAGTGACGGCCGATGCGGTCGTGGGC
>JAKPOQ010000096.1 GCA_029547745.1 Actinomycetes bacterium | reverse complement strand
ACGTCGGCGATGCGGTCCACCTGCGCGGGCTGGTCGAGGTCTCCAACTACTGTGTGCGCGGCTGCACCTACTGCGGCATCCGCGTCGGCAACCGGGCCGTGCGGCGCTATCGCGTCCCGGCGAGCGAGGTGCTCGACTGTGCGCGCAAGGCCAGGGCGTTCGGCTATGGGACCGTCGTGCTGCAGTCGGGCGAGGACTACGGCCTCGACACCGACTGGGTCGCCGACGTCGTGCGCCGTATCAAAACGGAGACCGGGCCGGCGGTCACGCTCAGCCTCGGCGAGCGACCGGACGCCGACCTGGAAGCATGGCGCGCGGCCGGCGCCGACCGCTACCTGCTGCGCTTCGAGACCTCGGACGAGGCCTTGTACCGGCGGATCCATCCTGACCTGCCTGGCAAGGTGAGCGACCGCCTGGCGATGCTGCGCACCCTGCAGAACCTCGGGTACGAAGCCGGGACAGGCATCATGGTCGGCATCCCCGGTCAGACGTACGCCTCCATCGCCGACGACATCGACCTGTTCCGCGGCATGGACATGGACATGATCGGCCTCGGGCCGTACCTGCCGCACCCGGCGACGCCGCTGGGCGAGGAGTTCGAGCGCCGGCGCGCGGCCGGCGACTGGCCGGCCGACCAGGCGCAGAACGACGAGCTCACGACCTGCAGGGTCCTCGCCCTCACCCGTCTCGCCCGCCCTGATGCCAACCTGCCGACGACCACCGCGCTCTCCCTGGCCGACAAGAACACCGGGCGCGCCCACGGTCTCGCCCGCGGCGCCAACGTCGTGATGCCGAATCTCACACCGCCTGAGTACCGCGCGAAGTACGAGATCTACCCGGAGAAGGCGGCCGTACACGAGACCGCCGAGGCCGTCAACGCGAGCATCCAGGCGCTGCTGCGCGAGCTCGGACGGACGCTCGGCGCGGGTCCCGGTGGCCGCCGCGCGACCCCATAATCCATGGGCTCGCGCGGCGGCCCTTCGCACGACGGGCAGAAACTACTTGGCAGGCAGAGTGTACGCCTTGCCATCCATCTTTGGCGCCGCCGAATCGACACCGATTCCCATGCACTTCATCACCGTCGGCATGACGTCGGCGAGGTGGAACTCAGCGGTCCGTTGCACCGCCTTGAGACTCGGATTGTAGAAGACCACGGGAATGCGCTGGACGTCCTTCTGGGCGCCGCCATGGTCGCCAAAGGAGCCGTAGGCCGTCCTGTTCGCAAGCAACCCCACCACGTCAGCGGACCCCGACCATGCCATCGTGTCCACGAGCTTCTGGGCATGCGACTTCCACCAGGCCGCCTCGGCTCTCGTCATCCTGGTCTTCGTCCTGGCGCAGTCGAGAATGTACCTGTTCCCGTCCGCGCTCTTGTAGTACGTCGCAATGACACCCGGTACGGACCGCATCACTCTGGCCGCGGCCTTCTTCTCTGCCAGCGTGTAGCTCTTCAGCCAAGTCTCGATCGCCGTCCCATGGTAGCTGAAGGCGACGTTGCCCTTGATCGTCGCGCTGTTCAGCAGCTTCCGGATGGCCGGCGACACCTGCTCGAGCGGGGTGGCGTAGTAATCCCCGTCGGTCGCAGAATCGCCCCAGTACCAGTTGTGGTTGCCCGCCTTCTGGGCGTTCAGACCATAGAAGTGCTTCGTCCCCGCAGTGGAGCCGTGATCAGCGAGTACGACGATGAGCGTTTCATCCAGCTCGCCGTGTGCCTTCAGCTCACCGATGATGCGACCGAGCTGGGTGTCGGCGTTCTTGGCGATGAAGGGCATGTGCGTCATGCTGTCGAGGAAGTTGTGCGGGTCCCAATGGTAGCGGGCGAGGGTGTCGGCCTCGCCCCCACCCCACATATGGCCCGACTTGTCGATGCCTCCGAGGTTCACGAAGAGGCCGGACCAGTCTTGCGGAGTACCCGCCGTGTTGTCGATGATAGCCATGGTGGCGTCAGCGACCCAGTTGTCGCCGCCAAGGTGCCCCGTGACATGGCCTGGGACCATGCAGTCGCCGTCTTCCGGATAGATCCACGCCGGCGGCGTCGTCAGGGTCCCGTAATCGTTCTTCGGATCGGAGTTGACGTAGAAACGGGCATCATTGCCGATGTAGGTCGGGAGGGAAGCATTGTTCGGAGCAGCCGCCGGCGGACGATACTTGCCGCCCAGCAATGCCGCCAGGCCTGAATCGGCCGTAGTCGCCGATCCGAGGAACACGCCGAAGTCTGCGCTGCCCGCCGTCATCGACCGCACCTGATAACTCTTCTCGCCCACGCACGCGACAGTCGAACCCGGATACATCTCGTGCAAGTAGGCGCCCAGCTTCTTGTAGCCGCCTGCGGCGACGAGCGCAGCGAAGTCAGAGTAGCTCAGGTCACCGGTGACATAAATGTCATTGTACGCTGCATGATCCGGGTAGCTTGTCGAGAGCACGCCGGCCGTGTCACGGAAGGCCTCGTCAGACCAACCCTGATGTTTGGGCAGCATGCCGCTGACGATGACGTTGTGGCTGACCACCGTCGTTGACGCCATGTCGCCGACGATGGCGTTCTTGAAGTTCACGCCGTGATCCTGAAGCCAAAGGACGTTCGTCATGCCGTACTGCTTCGCGTACTGCGGATGCATCTGGTCCATGACGACGACGAGGACTCGTCTGGGCACGGCTCCGAAGGCCGCGCTCGCGGTGGCGAGCAAGACCAGAAGGGCGACGAGTGTCCACAGCATCCCCTTGCGCACGAGCCTCATGGGTCCCCTTTCAGACGAGTTTGCGCCCCCCCGCACCGATGCACCAGGTAGCCGAGCGCGACACTACCGTTCACACTTTAGCCGCGTGCGATATTGATTGTCAATGAAAGAATCTGTGCGTTTTCACGGGCACGAAACAGGTGGTCGAACAGCAGTCGCTTCACAAGTCATGTTCCGGTAGAATTGCTTGCCGCGTCGGGGTGTGGCTCAGCTTGGTAGAGCGCTCGGTTCGGGACCGAGAGGTCGGCGGTTCAAATCCGCCCACCCCGACCAGCGCGACCGGCCCGCTCACCTCGCGCATCACAGGGTCACGATCGCCGTCCCGGCGGACCGCTCACCGCTCCCTTAGGTCGATCGTCACGCCACCCGGTCAGTCCAGCGGGACGATCTCCGGCGCGAGCGCTGTGCCCCGCACCTTGACCAACGCGACGCTTCGCCGCTGACCCCAACGCGGTCTTCCTGCGTACCCGGGGTTGAGGAACAGCGTGTCTCCACGCCAGTCGACGGCGGCACGATGGCTGTGGCCGCTGACGACCAAGTCGTAGCCCTCAGCCACGGGGTCGTGCCGCCCCATCAGGCTGAAACCGATGTGGCAGACGAGGATGCGCACGCCAGCGACCGTCACCTCAGCCTCCCAAGGCAACTGCTCCGCGAACATGGGCCGGTCCATGTTGCCAAGGACCACCGTCAGCGGGGCGATCACTCGCAGCCGCTCGAGGACGTCCAGTGTACCGAAGTCGCCGGCGTGGACGATGTGCGTCACGCCGGCGAAGAGCTCGTCGAGCTTCGGATCGTAGTAACCATGAGTGTCGGAGATGACGGCGATCGCCGGCTCTTCGACGTGCAGTCCCTGGTCGCGGCGGCAGCGGTTCTCCGGCGCTCGGCACATGATGGCATACTATCCCGGCGGGACGGCGCGAAGACAGGAGGTGCGGCATGATGGGTCTCTCGGGCAAACGGGTCGTCATCACCGGCGGCACGAGCGGCATCGGCGCCGCGACGGCCCAGCGCTTCCGCGACGAGGGCTGCGACGTCGTGATCCTGGCGCGGCGCTCCGGTCCGCACGTCATCACCTGCGACGTCACCGACCGAGGTCAGGTCGACGCCGCCTTCGCCCGCATCGGAGAGCTGGACGTGCTCATCGACAACGCCGGGGTGAGCATCCGTACCCCCGCCGTCGACATCACGGCAGACCAGTGGGAACAGGTCATCGCGACCAACCTGACGGGCGCCTTCTGGGTGGCGCAGGCCGCGGCCCGGCGCATGCTGCTCGGCCGCGGCGGTGTCATCCTGTTCACCGCCTCGACGAACGCCCTTGTCGGCTACCGCTACTACGCCGACTACAACGCCACCAAGGCCGGCCTCGTCGCCCTGACCAAGTCGCTGGCGCTTGAATGGGCGCCGACGATCCGCGTCAACGCCGTCTGCCCGGGTTATGTCCTCACCCCGATGCAGCAGGCCGAGTACACGCCCGAGATGCTCGCCGCCGTCAACGCGCGCATCCCACTCGGCCGCCACGCGACGCCCGAGGAACTCGCCGGCCTGTTCGCCTACCTCGCCTCGGACGAGGCCGCTTACTTCACTGGCTCGGTGATCGTCATGGACGGCGGCGAGACCGCCGGCAGCATCGCCAGCGGGCCCGGCGGACCCGGGGCATGATGGAGGACGACGGGCGTGCCGGTTGAGACGAGGCAGAGCATCGTCGCGCGCATCCTGCCGGCGGCTCTGGCACGCCGGCTGGACCGCTGGTACGTCGCTCTCCCGCTCTCATTCCTGGCCGGCTGCATGGTCGCCGCCGTCGTCAGAACGGTCGTCGCCGGGCGAAGCTGGGCGCCGACCGCGCAGGGCATCGGCATGCTCCTCGCCATGACCGGCGTCGTCTTCGGCCTGATGCTCGCGTATGGCGGCCGCGCTTCGCTGGACACCGTCGACCGTGATCCGAGCGGTGAGCGGCGCCGTGGACGCCGCGCCGTGTATCACCCGCCGCGGCCCGTCCTCGGTCTGGCCGAGGCGCTGTTCTGCCTGCCGACGGTCATCGTCACGCTGACGATGTGACGGCAGGAGCGCGCGAAGACGAGAAAGGGGGCGGGCGCGCCGGGCTGTCGCCCGGCGCGCCCGCCCCCCAATCCGCCTCCTACGCCAGCCAGTCCGGCAGCTCGTAGCGCGCCAGCACGTCGTCCACCGTCTCGCGACGAACGACGATAGCGGCATCGTTGCCGTTCACGAGAACGACCGCGGGCCGCGCCATCGAGTTGAGGCTGGCGTTGAACGTCTGCGCGTACGCCCCGCAGGCGAGCGCGGCGACGACGTCGCCGCGCTCCACGGCGGGGAACTCGTAGCCCAACGCCAGCTCGTCGTCGGTGCACGTCGGGCCGAACAGCTCGGCCGGCCCCGCCGACGGCGCGTCGAGGTCGTTCGCCTTGACCCAGCGGTACTTGTAGCCCTCGATGCAGGCGCGCAGCAGCAGGTGCTTCTGGACGTCGGTGATCACGAAGCGGCGGCCGTACTGCTCCTTCACCCACTGGACGCGGGCGAGCAGCACGGTGGACTCGCCGACGAGCGAGCGCCCGAGCTCGAAGATGACCAGCGGGCGCGGCAGCCCGGCGGCGTCGAACGCCGCCCCGAGCGCCCCGAGCTGCACGGCCGCGTACTCCTCGGGCGGCGCGACCTCGTGCGGCGTGTCGTCGCCGGACTCGGGATCGGACGGGTACGCCCAGCCGCCGCCGACGTCGAGCACGTCAGGGACGAACCCCGTCGCGTCGCGCAGGCGCGCGATGGCGCCGACGACGTCGCGCATCGCCGCCGCGTGGTAGTCGGGGCGGTTGATGAAGTAGCCGATGTGGTGATGGTAACCGCGCAGAAGGAGGCGGTCGGGCGCGCCCAGGGCGCGCTGCACCGCCTCCTTCGCCTCATCCTCCGTGAACCCCCAGACCGTCGTCAGGACGCGGTCGGCGATCTCCGGTCCTTCCGGCTTCACAGTCGCGCGCACCTCGCCCATCGGCAGCTTGAGGCGGATGAAGGCGGGCGCGGGCACGTGACCCCAGCCCTCTTGCTTCGCCCGCTCCGCCACCTCGAGCAGCAGCTCCAGTTCGCCGGGGTTGTCGACCGTGACGGTGATGCCGTGCCTCACGGCGAGCTCGAGCCACTCCGCGGTCTTGGCCTGGCCGTTCATGACGAGCTTCTCGCCCGGCACCCCGGCGCGCAGCGAGGTCCCGACCTCGCCGGCACCGAAGGCGTCGCCGCCGGCGCCCTCCTGCGCCAGGATGCGCCGCACGGCGAGGATCGGATTCGCCTTGACGGCGTAGTAGACCTCGACCGGGTCGTAGACGGCGCGCACCGCCGCGAGCGTCCGCCGGTAGCGCTCGCGGACTGCGTTCTCGGAGATCGCGAAGAGCGGCGTCCCGAACCGTTCCGCCAGCTCGACCGCCGGCACGTCCTCGACCATGAGCTGCCTTGCCATCGTCCCTCCGTCCTTCCGTCGGGCGCCCGGGCGGCTACGGCCGCGGGCGCGGCAGCCGCCTACTCCTTCGCCGGCGCGAAGACGAGGGCCTCGT
The DNA here is from genome assembly GCA_029547745.1 of Actinomycetes bacterium. Classification (GTDB taxonomy): domain Bacteria; phylum Actinomycetota; class Thermoleophilia; order UBA2241; family UBA2241; genus UBA2241. The sequence goes on along the minus strand of JAKPOQ010000096.1, from coordinate 2,990 downwards.
CGCCGAACTCGTCGAAGAGGGTCAGCGTGTCCCCGACGACTTCGTAGCTCGCCGCAGACTCGAGGAGGTCGAAGAAGAACCTCTCAGCGCGACCCTCGTCACCCGTCGCGCCCATCATCGTGCTGGAGAGCGGCCCGATGGAGAACTCGCCGTTCGGGCCGGTCTCATACGGTCCCCCGTAGGTGTTGACGGCGGCGACGCCGCCGATGCGACCGTCCTCGAAGTCGACCGTGATCGTGAAGTCGCCCGGGTCCAGGTCGCCATCGTTCCAGCGCACGAGCACCCAGGACGTGCCGTCCAGATCCGCGGTCTCGTCGCCACCGCACGCGACGGCGGCCAGGGTACAGGCTGTGACGGCGAGGAACATGACGGTGATGATCGCCAAGCGGCGGATGGGCAGAGCCTTCATCGTCTTCCCCTCTCGCGAGCGGTCTCTTCCGGTTCCCGTGCAGACGACGCCGGCCGGCGTCGAGTCCGCCGGAGCCGGCTACAGTCGCTCGAGCGCGGCGAAGAACGCGACGCGGCCGCGCAGGAAGTGGTCGATGATTGCGAGGCGTTCCTGCGCCTTGACCAGGACGCGCTCCTGCCACGGCGACGACGGGCCGTCCGCCACCGGCTGCTGGAGCAGCCCGTCCGGCGCGGTCAAGAAGCGCACGACCGCCAAGAGCTCGGCGGCGGCGTCGGGGAGCTCGAGCCTTGCGAGCGCCCGCTCGGCGCTGGGCTCCGGCTCGGGCGCCGCGCCCGCCGGCCCCACAATACCGGGCTCGTTGGAAGCGCCGTTCATGCGTCCATGCTACTGCAAGCCCGCGCAGACCGATATGGGCAGGGCGGGAGCTCTTGGCGGTCGAGCTTCCCGGCTCGGCCGCGCGCGGGCCTCGCGTGCCGCGCGCATCGGTCAGACCCCGTCCACAGACATGATGCGCTGCCCGTGTTGACGCACTCCCGGGCCAGACTACAATGCAGATACGAGCCACGCGGCGCCTGATGCCGGCGGCGTCCCGGTCGGCGAGCCGACGAAGGAGGGGCCATCATGTCACGGCACGGCAGCATCCGCGCTTTCGTCCTTCTCTGCAGCATCCTCCTGCTCTTCCTCGCGCCGTCGGCCTCGGGGGCCACCAAGAAGATCATCTTGGATCCGGCGGCCGAGCCATCCTGGCAGGTGGCTGTGAACGGGATCGCGAGTAGGTCCAGCGACGCCGCCACCGATGTGATCATGACGAGCGGCGGCGTCGCGTGGGTGGCCGGCGCCGTCGAGGACCAGTCCGGGAACCACGACCTCAGCCTCACCAAGATCGTCAATGGCGTGCGCAAGTGGACAAAGACCTACGACGCCTACGGTGGCCCCGACGCTGCGCGACAGCTGGCCGTGGGGCCGGGCGGCGTCGTCTACACGGTCGGTCTCTCGTACAAGAGCGGCGCCGTCGGCCTTCTCCTCGTCAAGTGGTCGCCCGGTGGCGCCATCCTCTGGAAGAGGCGCTACGACATCGCCGCTGCGTTAATCACCGGCACGGGCGTGGTCGTCGACAAGGCCGGCAACGTCACGGTCTGCGGGTACGAATCCTGGCTGATGTCGTCGACCGGGAAGTGGGTCATGCGCAGCTACACCCCCGGCGGGGCGCTGCGCTGGAAGTGGCTGTACGCTCCCGGGAGCGGCGGTACCGCCGTACCCGAGGACATATGCGTGGCCGGCGACGGCAGCGTGTACGCGACCGGCTATCTCGACAACTCCGGCGTCCAAACGGCGATGACGGTGCGCGTCAGCGCGGCCGGCAAGAAGCTGTGGATGAAGACGTACCGCGGCCCGGACGGCCTCGGCGCCACCACCTCCGCCATCGTGCGCTGCCCCAGCGGAGGCGTCTACGTCTGCGGCCAGGTCCAGACCTCAGCCCACAACCAGGACGGTCTTGTGATGCGCTATGCGCCCAACGGAGCGCGCAGGGTCTTCGCCCTGGATACGGCCGGCGGCGGGACGCACAACGAGCGCTTCAACGACCTGACGGTGACCTCCACGAAGAAGATTATCGCGGTCGGCAGCAGTAGCGTGAGCGGTACCTACGACTGTCGCAGCGTCACCTATCGGAGCGACGGGACCCTCGCCGTTGCTCTCACCTTCCCGGGCACCAACGGCGGCGGCTTCACCTGCGTCGCTGCCGACTCGATGGGTGGTTTCGTCGCCGGAGGGTACTGGTGGACATCAGCGACGAACTGCGAGCTCTGCGCCGTGCGCGGCTCCACCCTGACGGGCGGCGGCTGGTGGGCGACGCTCTTCCCCAACCCGGTCGCCTCGACCGCGGGCCGCGCCACTGCCATTGCCGCACGCGGCAATGTCGTCGTGGTCGTCGGCGAGTACGAGAGCACGGTGACCTCGGACTCGGACCAGATCGTGCTCGGGTTCGTCTACTGACGGCACACCGACGAAGGGCAGCGAGAGAGGGCGCAGGGGCGAAGACGGGCGCCGAGGGCCAAGGCCCTCGGCGCCCGTCTTTGCCTATCCGGCACCGACCTGCCGGTGTCGGTCAGCGGCGAGCTTGCGGGGCGTCGAAACTACGGAAGACCGGTAGCGGCTGTCAGGCTCAAGACTGGTAGCGGCGGTAGGACTCGAACCTACGACACGCGGATTATGATTCCGCTGCTCTGACCATCTGAGCTACGCCGCCACCGAAGGGAAGAGGATGATACCACCCGCTCGCCGAGGCCCTCAATCCGCACCCTTGGCCTAATCCCGGTGCGCGATCGAAGTCCGACATGCCAAGGCGCGACGATGCGCCACGTCCCGACGCAGGCGCCTCGCGTCAGGCTCCGCCACGGTTGAAGTCGTCCCCCCTTTCCTCTAGTCTCTCCCTGCTCTTGGGGGAGTGCCCGAGTGGCTAAAGGGGGCGGACTGTAAATCCGTTGGCGCAGCCTACCTAGGTTCGAATCCTAGCTCCCCCACCAGCGAGCCCGGTTAGCTCAGTCGGCAGAGCACCTCCATGGTAAGGAGGGGGTCCACG
>JAKPOQ010000088.1 GCA_029547745.1 Actinomycetes bacterium | reverse complement strand
CACAGTCGAGCACCTCGCTCGCCGGGACGCGATAGCGCCGCACGGCCCGGTTGCCGACGCGGATGCCGCAGTAGGTGCAGCCGCGCACACAGTAGTTGGAGACCTCGACCAGCCCGCGCAGGTGGACCGCATCGCCGACGTAGCGCCGCCGCGTCTCGTCGGCGAGGCGCCATAGCGGCTCGAGCTGCGTCTCGTCGGTCTCGCGCAGCCAGGCGAGGACAGCCTCGCGGGTGAGGTCGTCGCCGATGCCGAGCGGCGGCAGTCGGCCGGGCGGACTGCTTGGCGGGGCGGTCATGTCGCGGGGTCCGTCGGCAGGCGTCTTGTCGCCCCGGCTCCGGCCAGTGTCAGCACAGGTCGTCGACCGCCGCGTCCTCGGGCAGGTCGGCCGTGATCGGCGTCGCCGCGGCCGACGTGTGCGTCGCCGCGGCGGAGGTGGGCGCCGCCGGCGCCCGCAGCGCCTGGCGGTACGCCTCGAGGGCGCCCGGGAAGGGCTGCAGGGCGCGCTCGAAGATGCCCAGGCTGTAGGCGATGACGAGACCGTAGTTGGTGAGCGGCACGCCCGCCTCACGGGCGCGCATGATGCGCGCCAGCATGGCCCGGCGGTTGAAGGTGCAGGCGCCGCAGTGGATGACCAGGTCCCAACCCGTTAGGTCGTCAGGGAAGTCGTGGCCCTGGACGTGCTCGATCTCGAGCTTGCCGCCGACGTACTGCGTCAGCCAGCGGGGGATCTTGACGCGGCCGATGTCCTCGGCGATGGGGTGGTGGCTGCAGGCCTCAGCGATGAGGATCCTCGCTCCGCTCTTGAGGTTCTCGATGGCCAGCGTCCCTTCGACCTGACTCGCGAGGTCGCCCTTGAAGCGTGCGAAGAGGATCGAGAACGACGTCATCGGAACGTCCGGGGGCGTGTCGGCGGCGACCTTGAGGAAAGCCTGGGAGTCGGTGACGACGAGCTTGGGCGGCGCCTTGAGCTGCTCGAGGGCGTGGCTGAGCTCGCGTTCCTTGACGACGAGGGCGAGGGCGTCGGCGTCCATCAGGTCGCGGATCGCCTGTACTTGGGGGAGGATGAGACGGCCGCGCGGGGCCTCCTTGTCGATCGGCACGACGAGGACGGCGAGCTCGCCGCTGCTGACGAGGTCGCCGAGGATCGTCGGGTTGTCGATGAAGTCGGGCGGCGCGGCATCGAGCAACGCCTGGCGGAAGTCGAGGATGCCCCGCCGCTCGTGAGCGGCCGTCAACACCGGGGTGATCTTGAGCTCCTGCAGACGGGGGACCGGGGCCGGATGCTCGTCAAGGTCGACCTTGTTGAACACGACGACGACGGGCGTCTTGCGCGCGAGGAACTCGTCGAGGATGGCGTCCTCGTACTCGCCCCAGGTGCCGGCCTCGGTGACGAGGACGCCCAGGTCGGTGCGGTCGAAGACCTGCATCGTGCGCTTCGCGCGCAGCTCGCCGAGGGCGCCGACATCGTCGATGCCGGCGGTGTCGATGAAGAGCACCGGGCCCAGGGGCAGGAGCTCCATCGGCTTCTCGACCGGGTCGGTCGTCGTCCCGGCGAAGTCGCTGACGATGCTGACCTCCTGCCGGGTGATGGCGTTCAGCAGGCTCGACTTGCCGACGTTGCGGCGGCCGAAGAGGCCGATGTGGAGCCGCATGCCGCGAGGTGCGTCCATCAGACCCATGTCCGCACCTCGATCCGGCGGCTCGCATCGTCCGGGCAGGCCTGCGGCCTGCCGTGCGCGGTGTGGAGCCGCATGCCGCGAGGTGCGTCCGTCAGACCCACGCCGCTCAGTCCTCCACGCCGCGGCCGAGCTGCTGGGGCGTTCCCAGCCGGCAGACAGCCTCGGCGCTCAGGAGTTCCTCAAACTGCTCAGCCGTCAGCAGCCCGTCGGCGACGACGACCTCGGCGATGGCGCGCCCGGACCTGTGCGCCTCGACGACGACCTCGCGGGCACGCTCGTAGCCGATCGCCGGCACGAGCGCGGTGGCGACGGCGCTTGAGGCCCGCAGGTGGGCGCGGCAGCGCTCCTCGTCCGCCTCGAGGCTCTCGACACAGTTGCGGCGCAGGGTCTCGTCGGCGCGCGCGAGCAGTGTGAGGCTGTCGAGCAGACAGGCGGCGATCAGGGGCAGGAACGGGTCGAGCTCGAGACTGCCCATTCCGGCGGCCAGGCCGATCGCTTGGTCGTAGCTCATGACGAGCAGGGCGACCTGGGTCACGGCCTCGGGGATCACCGGGTCGACCTTCCCCGGCATGATGCTCGATCCGCCCTGCCGGCGCGGCAGTCGGATCTCGCCCAGGCCTGCTTCGGGGCCTGAGCTCAGAAGGCGCAGGTCGCCCGCGATCTTGAGGAGGCTCGCCGCGTGGGCCTTGAGGATGCCGGACACCTCGGGGAAGACGTCGGCGTTCTGGGTCGCTTCCGTCAGGTTCTCGGCCCGGGCGAAGCCGATGGAGGTGAGCTCCCGCAAGGTGTCGACGACGCGGAAGATGTACTGCCGGGGGGCCGCGAACCCGGTGCCGATCGCCGTACCGCCGAGGTTCACGACCCGCAGGCGCTCCTCGCACTTGTAGATGCGCCAGCGGTCGCGGTTGAGGGCTTCGGCGTAGGCGCCCATCTCGCGTCCCAGCGTGGTGAGGACGCCGTCCTGCATCTGGGTGCGCCCGACCTTTACGATGTGGGCGAACTCCCGCTCCTTGGCCTGGAAGGCCTCCTGCAGGGCGACGACCTGGTCCTCGAGATCGTGCAGCAGCCTGATGGCCGCGAGTCGCAGCGCCGTCGGGTAGGTGTCGTTGGTGCTCTGGTGGAGGTTGAGGTCGTCGGACGGGGACACGCGCTCGTACACGCCGTGGGGCTCGGCGAGGATCTCGAGGGCGCGGTTGGCGAGCACCTCGTTCACGTTCATGTTGGTGCTCGTGCCCGCGCCCCCCTGGAGCAGGTCGACGACGACGTGCTCGTCGAGGAGCCCGTCCGCCATCTCGCGGCAGGCGCGCTCGATCGCGTCCGCCTTCGCTTGGTCGTCCGACCAGGCGCCGAGGACGCGATTGGTGCGCGCGCAGGCGAGCTTGACCATGCCGAAGGCGTGGACCAGCTCGGGGTGCGGCGGGCGGCCGGACAGGGCGAAGTCCTGCAGGGCGCGCTCGGTGTGGATGCCGTGCAGCGCCGTCGCCGGGACCGGCATCTCGCCGATGAGGTCGCGCTCCAGACGATGTCCGGCCTGCGTCATGAGACAGCCTCGCCGCTCTGGTGTCCTCGTCGCCGTCCGTCGGCTTCGCGGCTCTTGTCCGCCATCAGTGTCCGAACACCATGGTCTGGACTTCGACGCCGTCGATGGTCTTGATTCTGGAAGCCATGGCCTCGGCGTCGGCGTTGGCGCCGATGAACTCGACGAGCACGATGCCGCTCGGCGAACACACCGCCTCGCTGACGTCGTGGAGCCCGATGCGCGTCTTGATGTTGCAGCCGTACTCGGTGAAGACGCGCTGTACCTCGACGGCGTTCTTGACACGGTCGGTGATGTGGATGCCGAGGATGATGTGGTCGTCGCTCATCGTCTCTCCTTTTCGTCACGTCACGGCGTGAGCTACGGCCCGGCGACCGTCGCTTGTCTTGGGGGCGCGCCGCGACCGCTTGCGGTCGCGGCGCGCCCCCAAGAGTCTACCGTCAGCAGAACACGTCGCGCTCGCCGGCGCGCACCTTGGCGAGCATCTTCTCGGTGCGCGTCCTGGGCGCAGGTTCCATGGCCGCCGTCTTCTCGGTGATCAGCCGCTCACCGACCTCACGCGTCGTCGGCGACGCATAGTCCTCAAGATACTCGAGGAAGGTCGAGAGGCCGTTCGGGCTGCAGTGCTCCTTGATGTCGCCGGGCTTGGCCAGGTCCATGAAGTCCATGCCGGTCCGCCCCAGGCGATAGCAGGCGGTGCAGAAGGACGGGATGTACCCGAGCTCGGCGACGTCGCGGATGACCTCGTCGAGGTAGCGGTGGTCCCCCAGCTGGAACTGCGCCGTGTCGAACTTCTCGTCCTCGGCGTAGCCCCCCGGGTTGGTGCGGCTGCCGGCCGAGATCTGGCTGATGCCGAGGGCGAAGGTCTCGCGGCGCAGGTTCGGCGTCTCGCGCGTCGTCATGATCATCCCGGTGTACGGGACGGCGAGGCGCAGGATGGCGACGATCTTGCGGAAGTCGACGTCGCTGACGGGCTTGGGCGGGTTGCTCGCGAGGTCGGATCCGATGGCGGGCTCGAGGCGAGGCATGCTGATCGTGTGAGGGCCGACGCCGAAGGCGCGTTCGAG
>JAKPOQ010000047.1 GCA_029547745.1 Actinomycetes bacterium | reverse complement strand
CGCCTGTCGCTCCGCCATCGTCAGGGCCACCGCCACCCTCCTTGCCGCCTTCCTTCCTGGCGACAAGCTCGGCAGCGTTCGAGTACTTTCTTAGCTGACGCAACGAATCACTTTCGAGTACTTTCTTTGCGGCGCAATGCGGCGTCTTGCGCGTCGTCACCGGAGGCCGTACAGTCTTCTCATGAGGGTGCCGCGGCGGCGTGGTGCACACGTCACCGGCGGTACCGCATATCGACGCGGAGCGAGAGAGCCCAATGCCCAACATCGGCCCAACCGAACTCCTCATCATCCTGGCGATCATCCTGCTGCTCTTCGGCGCGACCCGCCTCCCCAAGCTGGGCAGGAGCCTCGGACAGAGCATCCGCGGCTTCAAGCAAGGCTTGAACGAAGACGCCCCCGACGAGGTCGAAGACCCGGATCAGGCCCGGATCGAGAAGGGCAAGGACCAGACCGGAAGCTGAGCCCCATCACGAGGCGCGGCACTTGAGCCCGGTCGGGCGCCGGGCCGGTCCTGTCACCCGCTCAGCGTTCCTCTGGGATCGTCGGAGAGCGTCAAGATCCGAAGAGCGGAACGACGAGAGCGGCCCTGTCGCGACCGCGAAGAGCGGGGCGACGGAAGGCGACCGTCAGCGGCCGCGACCGTCAGTCGTCGCGCTCGAGCAGGCAGACGGCCTCGGCGGCGACGCCTTCGCCGCGGCCCTCGAAGCCCATCCCCTCGGTGGTGGTCGCCTTGACGCCGACGGCGTCGACGCTCACGCCGAGCGCTCCGGCGAGGTTGGCGCGCATGGCCTCCCGATACGGCATGAGCCTCGGCTCCTGGCAGACCACCGTCACGTCGACGTTGCCCACGCGCCAGCCTGTCGCGCGCAGCCGTGCCGCCACGTCGCGCAGCAACGAGAGGCTCGACGCGCCTTCGTAGGCCGGGTCGTCGTCGGGAAACCACGCGCCGATGTCGCCGAGGCCGGAGGCGCCGAGCAGGGCGTCGACGACGGCGTGAACAGCGACGTCGGCGTCGGAATGGCCGGCGAGACCAGCGGGATGCTCGATCTGGACGCCGCCGAGGATCAGTCTGCGTCCCGGCGCGAAGCGGTGCGCGTCATAGCCGTGGCCGACCCTACACGTCAGCTTCGGCCTCCCACGAAAGCAGCGCCCCGGCGAGGGGCAGGTCGGCCGGGGTCGTGATCTTGACGTTCGCGGGCGTTGACGGAACGACGACGACCTTGTACCCGGCGCGCTCGAGCAGCGCCGCGTCGTCGGTCGCCGCGAGGTCGCCTCGTCGGTACACGTCGCGCAGGGCGGCGGCGCGGAACACCTGCGGCGTCTGTACCGCCCACAGACGCTCGCGCGAGACCGTGGTCTCGACGACTCCGCCGGCGTCGCAACGCTTGAGCGTGTCGCTCACCTCGATGCCCGGAACCGCGCCGTCCACGCTGGCCAAAGCCTCGAGGCAGCGGCCGAACACGCGCCGCGAGAACAACGGTCGGGCGCCGTCGTGAACGGCGATGATCTCGGCGTCCGACGGGACTACGACGAGCCCGGCCCTGACCGAGTCGGACCGGCGACGGCCGCCCTCGGCGATCAGCAGGGGCTTGGCGTCGTCGAAGCAGAACAGCTCATCGGCGAAGCGCACCGTATGTGACGGGTGCAGGACGACCACGAGGCCACCGACCTCGGGCATCTCGAGCAGGCGCCGGATGGAATGGCTGAGGACAGGCTCACCCCCCAGCAACAGGAACTGCTTCGACTCGCCGTCCGGCAGTCCCATGCGTCGGCTGTCGCCCGCCGCCGCCACGATCACCCAGACGGCGCCCCCGCGGGTCGCTGCCGTCATCCACACCCCTCTCTTATCGGACGAGCCGCCCGAAGATCATCTTCCCTGATGGGCTCTGCAGCACGCTGGTGACTTCGGCCTCGACACGTGACCCGACGAGAGAGGCTCCCGCCTCGACGACGATCATGGTGCCGTCGTCCAGGTAGCCGACGCCCTGGTCCTGTTCGCGCCCTTCGCGGATGATCTTCACCTCGATCACCTCTCCGGGCAGGACGGCCGGCTTGACGGAGTCGGCCAGGTCGTTGACGTTCAGGACTTTGACGCCCTGGATCTCGGCCACCTTCTTCAGGGTGTAGTCGGTGGTAAGGATCATGCCGCCGATCTCGCCGCCGAGACGCACGAGTTTGGCGTCGACGGCGTCGAGATCGGTGTAGTCCTTGTCTTCGATGCTCACCTGGCCGCAGTGGTTCTGCAGGCGGCGGACGAAGTCGAGGCCGCGCCGCCCGCGCACACGCTTCTCGGGGTCGGACGAGTCAGCCAACCGCTGCAGCTCCTCGACGACGAAACGCGGCACGGCGATCTCACCCTCGACGAAGCCCGTCTTGATGACGTCGACGATGCGTCCGTCGATGATCGCGCTTGAGTCCACGATCTTGGGCGGCGTCATGCCGGCGCTCGCCTCGAAGGCGCCACGGACTCCGATGAGGCGGAGGATCTCGACGTGCTTCTTGGCCGCGAGGTAGGCGGTGAAGTAGCCGCTGAGGAGGAACAGCGGGAGGAGCAGGTAGACCCCGACATACGGGATGCGAACGACGGCGAGACTGACGAGCGCCGCGATCCCGAGGCCGAGGACCACACCTCCGGCAGCCACAAGGACCTCGGGTCCGCTCGAGCGCGCGAGCGCTTCGTCAACGTGGTCCAGCCCTTTGCGTACGAGCCAGGCGAGGAGGGCGCCGATCCCGTAGCCTGCCGCGAACCCCACGACCGCCATGGTGACGACGACACCGATGTCGCCCCAGTGGCCCAGATCGGGGAGAAGACCTGTCTTGCGCGCCCAGTCGGCGACCTGGTACCCCGCGACGACGCCGAGCAGGGCGAACAAGAAGCGGATCGCCGGCGCCAGCACGCCCCTGCCTCGAGGTGAAGGGGCCATGACGGAAGAGCTACGCGACCGTCGCCGTCTCGAGCGCCTCGCCGGCCGAGGGGACGGCGCCGGTCTGGACGCTCGTGAGCACCTCTTCGAGGAAGAGGGTGGCCTGCTCCTCGTCGAGGTCGCGCGCATACATGAGCTCGCTGGCGAGGATCTTCTTCGCCTTCGAGAACATCTGTTTCTCGCCTGTCGAGAGACCCTTGTCGGCGTGGCGGATGGCCAGGTTCCGCACCACTTCGGCGACCTCGAAGATGTCGCCCGTCTTGAGCTTGTCGCGATTGTGCTTGTAGCGCCGACTCCAGTTCTTGGGCATCTTCGTGGGGCCACCGCGCAGGACCTCGATGACCTGGTCGACGACGTCGGCGGCGACGACCTTACGCAGGCCGGCGCGATCGGCGTTCTCGACCGGGACCATGACCGTCATGTCGTTGTGGAGGATCTGGATGGTGAGGTACTCGCGCCGCTGACCGAGGACTTCCTGCTGCTCGATCTTCATGATCTTGCCGGCGCCGTGGTGCGGATACACGACCTTATCGCCAACCTGATACAAGGTCTCAGACCCCCTTGTCGTCACTGGCCGCGATGTGGCCTCGCCGTGCCGGGGTGGGATCGAACGCCAAGGCCATCGCGGCGCGGAGGTCGTCGGCTCCGGAGACTCGCTGGTCCCCTTGGGCAGCAGCGCCGCTCACCGGCGCCACGACACGCGCGAACCCCACACGTGTCGCTTCGCCGACGCGGCGCTCAGACTGGCTGCAAGGACGAAGTCGACCGGTCAGGCTGATCTCCCCGAACACTGCGACCCGCGGAGACAAAGGCACGTCGCACTCGGCCGACGCGATGGCGAGGGCGACGGCAAGGTCTGCCGCGGGTTCGTCAATGCGGATTCCGCCTGCAATAGTAACAAAGACGTCGTGCGATGACAAAGGCAGCCGCGCATGACGAGTGAGGACGGCGATGATCATCGCCAGGCGGTTGCGGTCGAAACCGTTCGTCACCCGGCGGGGCACCGCCATCTCGCTGCGGCTGACCAGCGCCTGGACCTCGACGGGGAAGCAGCGCGTGCCCTCGACGGCGATGTGGACGACGGCGCCCGCCGAAGGCCCGGCGCCGTCGAGAAAGAGCCGGGACGGGTCGGCGACGGGCACGAGGCCCGACCCGGTCATCTCGAAGATGCCGAGCTCGTCGGTGGACCCGAACCGGTTCTTGGTCGCCCGCAGGGTGCGGTAGAAGCGGTGGCGGTCGCCTTCGAACTGCAACGTCGTGTCGACCATGTGCTCGAGCACCCGCGGGCCGGCGATGGCGCCCTCCTTCGTGACGTGCCCGATGAGGATCACGACCGTGCCCGTCGCCTTGGCGAGACGCAGAAAGGCGCCGGCGGCCTCGCGCACCTGGCTCACGCTCCCCGGCGCCGACGTGAAGCCGTCGCTGTAGAGGGTCTGCACAGAGTCGACGACCACGAGGGCCGGATGCGCGGCGGCCACGCTCTCGATGACGGTCTCGAGCTGCGTCTCGGCGAGCACGGCGATGTCGTCGGAGGCGGCGCAGACGCGCTCCGCCCGCATCTTGACCTGCGCCGCCGACTCCTCCCCGCAGACGAGCAGGGTAGAACGACCGGCGCCCGCGACCTTGTCGAGCACCTGCAGCAGGAGCGTGCTCTTGCCGATGCCCGGTTCGCCGCCGACGAGGACGAGGGAACCGGGCACGATGCCGCCGCCGAGCACCCGGTCGAGCTCGTCGATGCCGGTGGAGAAGCGCTCGGTCGCGGACGAGGCGACGGCGGCAAGGCGCAGGGGGGCGGGGGCGGAGCCCCCGCCCCCCTGCGCCTTGCCGCTCCGTGCTCGTCCGCGCGGCGTGACCTCGGTCAGCGCCTCTTCGACGAACGAGTCCCAGGCGCCGCAGTCGGGGCAGTGGCCAAGCCACTTGGCCTCGCGGCGCCCGCACTGCGAGCAAGTGAAGACGGTCGTCGCCCGGCTCACGCCGTCAGGCGCTGGCGCCGGCCGACCCGGCGTCGGGCGGTCCGTCGCTCCCCGCAGCCGGCCCGACCGCCGCGGCGACGCCGTGCGCGACCGGCTCGTCGAGACCGATCATCGGCAGGTCGACGCTGCCGCCGACCTTCTCGCCGTTCACGGTGAGCACCGTGTCGTCGCCGTCGGCGTCGACCGTGACCACCGTGCCGGGCGGGAAGGGACGCTCGAGCATCGCGTCCGAGAGCTTGTCCTCGATGTAGCGCTGGATCGCCCGGCGCAGCGGCCGCGCCCCGAGCACCGGGTCGTAGCCCTTCTCGACCAGCAGTTCGCGGCCCGCCTCGGTGAGCGCGATGCGCACCCCCTGTGCCGCAAGCTGGTCGCCCAGCCGCGCGATCATGAGATCGACGATCTGGCTGATCTCGTCCCTCTCGAGCTTGTGGAAGACGATCACCTCGTCCACGCGGTTGAGGAACTCGGGGCGGAAGACCCGCTTGAGCTCACCGGTGATGCGGCTCTTCATGTCCTCGTAGCTCAGGCCGCGCTGTTTGGTCTGCGCGAACCCGAGCGGGGCGTCCTTGCTGATCTCGGAGGCGCCGATGTTCGAGGTCATGATGATGATCGCGTTGCGGAAGTCGACCGTGCGGCCCTGCGAGTCGGTGAGGCGCCCGTCCTCGAGGATCTGGAGGAGGATGTTGAACACGTCCGGGTGTGCCTTCTCGATCTCGTCGAAGAGGATGACGCTGTAGGGACGACGGCGGACGACCTCAGTGAGCTGGCCGCCCTCTTCGTGGCCGACGTAGCCAGGCGGTGAGCCGATGAGTCGCGAGACGGTGTGCTTCTCCATGTACTCGCTCATGTCGAACTGGATGAGGTGGTCCTCGTCGCCGAAGAGGAACACGGCGAGGGTCCGCGCCAGCTCGGTCTTGCCGACGCCTGAGGGGCCGAGGAAGATGAACGAGCCGGTCGGACGGCGCGGGTCTTTGAGGCCCGCGCGGGACCGGCGGATCGCCTTGCTCACGGCGCGCACGGCGGCGTCCTGGCCGATGAGCCGGGTGTGCAACTCGTCCTCCATGCGCAGAAGCTTCTTGCTCTCGGCCTCGGTGATCTTGACCACCGGGATGCCCGTCCACATACTGACGATCTCGGCGATCTCGTCCTCGCCGATGCTCGCCTGCATGCCCTCGTCGGTGGTCTTCCAGGCCTCTTCGAGCTCGAGCTTCTTGTGGCTCAGCTTGCGCTCCTTGTCGCGCAGGTTAGCCGCCTTCTCGAACTCCTGGGCCTCGATCGCCGCCTCTTTCTCTTTGCGGACGGCGGCGATCTCATCCTCGAGCTCGCGGTAGCTCGGCGGGGCGGTCATCGTCTGGATGCGCTTGCGGCTCGCCGCCTCGTCGACGAGGTCGATCGCCTTGTCGGGGAGGAAGCGGTCGCTGATGTAGCGGTCGGCGAGCTCGGCGGCCGCGGTGAGCGCCTCGTCGCTGATGCGGATGCGATGGTGGGCCTCGTAGCGGTCGCGGAGACCCTTGAGGATCTCGACGGTCTCCGCGACCGACGGCTCGGCCACCTTGATCTGCTGGAAGCGGCGCTCGAGGGCGGCGTCGCGTTCGAGGTACTTGCGGTACTCGTCCATGGTCGTGGCGCCGATGGTCTGGAGCTCGCCGCGCGCCAGAGCCGGCTTGAGGATGCTGGCGGCGTCGATCGCCCCCTCCGCGGCGCCCGCTCCCACGAGGTTGTGGAGCTCGTCGATGAACAGGATGATGTCGCCCTGCTCGCGGATCTCCTTCATGACCTTCTTCAGCCGTTCCTCGAACTCGCCGCGGTACTTGGAGCCGGCGACGAGGGCGGCGAGGTCGAGGGTGTAGAGCTGCTTGTCCTTGAGCAGCTCGGGCACCTCGTGGTTGGCGATGCGCTGGGCGAAGCCCTCGGCGATGGCCGTCTTGCCGACGCCGGGCTCGCCGATGAGGACGGGGTTGTTCTTGGTGCGCCGCGAGAGGATCTGCATGACGCGCTCGATCTCGACCTGGCGCCCGATGCAGGGATCGAGCTTGCCCTCCTCGGCGAGCTTGGTGAGGTTGCGCCCGAACTGCTCGAGGACCTTGGGAGGGCGCTTGCCTCCCTCGGCGCCCTGCACGCGCCGCCCGGGGCCCGCCAGGGTGCGCATGACCTCGTTGCGCACCTTGTCAGGCTCGGCGTCGAGGTCGAGCAGGATGCGCGCCGCGACGCCCTCGTCCTCGCGCACGAGCCCCAGGAGGATATGCTCGGTGCCGATGTAGTTGTGCCCCAGCGAGAGCGCCTCGCGCAGGGCGAGCTCGAGGACCTTCTTGGCCCGTGGCGTGAAGGGGATCTGGCCCTGGGGCGACTCTTCGCCCGAGCCGACGATACGCACCACTGCGGCGCGCACTTCCTCGACGCTCACTTCGAGAGCGTCGAGCACGCGCGCCGCGACGCCCTCCTCTTCACGCAACAGGCCGAGCAGCAGGTGCTCGGTCCCGATGTAGTTGTGCTTCAGGGCCCGCGCCTCTTCTTGCGCGAGGACCACTACCTGGCGGGCGCGCTCGGTGAAGCGTTCGAACATCGTGCGATCTCCTTACGTGCGACGCGGGCGGCGGGGGTGCGCCGGACGCGACGCCCTGTCGTTCCCTTCGTGCCCCGCACTCAGAGCCCCGCGGAGCAGCGCATCTCCATGGTACCCGATTCCTTGCGGAACGCGACCCCAGGCCGCGCGGCCTCTCCCGGCCGCGCGGCCTGGGGCCCAGAGGCCCGCCACGCGGGCGCGCCCGAGGCTCACGCAAGCCCGGAACGACGTGACCGGTCAGCCTTCGACAAGGTCGCAGAAGGCGAACCGGCCCTCGCGGAGCACCTTCTCACCGGTCCTGACGGCGATCGCCCGCCGCAAGATCGGCCCGTCGTAGACGAAGGAGTGGAACTCGCCGTTCTCTCCGCACGGGTCGACGCCATCGGGCAGATCGGCGAGGAACGCCTCGTCGAACTCCCTGCCGACGAACTCCCGAGCCAGGGCCTGCGTGTCGACGCAGGTCGTGACCGCCCTGAACCCGGCCGCGATGAAGCGCTGCGCCAGCCGCTCCGGGTCGCTCTTCCAGATCGGGAACACGGCCTTCATGTCCGCCTGGCGCAGCTTCTCTTCGCGGTACGCGCGCAGGTCTTCGAGGAACAGGTCGCCGAACACGACCGTCGCCACCCCAGCCTCCTTGGAGGCGGACAGCGTCCGGGCCATGCTCGTCTCGTACTCCTCATTGGTGGCGTCCCTGGTGATGGAGACTTCGACGAGCGGCAGACCGAGCGCGTCGGCCTGCGCCTTGAGCAGCGTCCTGCGTACGCCGTGCATGCTGACCCTGCCGTAGTCCTGGGTCACCGTGGTGAGGAGGGCGACGACGTCGAGGCTTCGCCGCGTCCGGACCTCGGCCAGCGCCAGGGCGCTGTCCTTGCCCCCGCTCCACGACATCAGTGCTCGTTCCAAGCTGGCCGCGCGGCCCCCTGCCGTCTCAGCTCCGCAGGGCCGGAAAGAGGATGACGTCGCGGATGCTGGGCACGCCGGTGAGGATCATCACCAGGCGGTCGATGCCCATGCCCATGCCGCCCGTCGGCGGCATACCGTACTCCATCGCCTCGAGGAAGTCCTCGTCGAGCTGGTGCGCCGTCTCGTCCCCGGCCGCGAAGTCGCTCACGTGCTGCAGGAAGCGGGCGCGCTGGTCGTCCGGGTCGTTGAGCTCACTGAAGGCGTTGCTCGTCTCCATGCCGGCGATGAAGCCCTCGAAGCGCTCGACGAAGCGCGGGTCATGCGGGCACTTCTTGGCGAACGGGCTGGTCTCGAGAGGATGCTCGGTGATGAAGACGGGCTGGATGAGGTGGGGCTCGACCGTCTCGCTGAAGAGCTCGTCGACCTGGGTGCCCCAGGTCGGGGCGAGCGGGACCTTGTCGACGAGCCCCGCGTCCTTGATCCGCGCCTGCAGGTCGGCGACCGTGCGCGCGTCGTCGGCGCCGATGTCGATGCCCGACTTCTCGAGGATGGCCGCGCGCATGGTCGTGCGCGGCCACGGCGGCGTCAGGTCGATCTCGTGGCCGCGGAAGTCGACCGTGAGACTACCGACGGCGCGCGCCGCGGCGCCGACCATCTCTTCCACCATCGTCATCACGTGGTTGTAGTCGACGTAGGCCTCGTAGGTCTCGAGCATGGTGAACTCGGGGTTGTGCTTGTAGCTCACGCCCTCGTTGCGGAAGTCCTTGCCGATCTCGTAGACGCGGTCGATACCGCCGATGATGCAGCGCTTGAGGTACAGCTCGGTAGCGATCCGCAGGTAGAGGTCGCGCTTGAGCTCGTTGTGGTGAGTGACGAACGGTCGCGCCATGGCGCCGCCGTAGAGGGGCTGCAACACGGGCGTCTCGACCTCGACGAAGCCACGCCCGTCGAGGAAGTCGCGGATGCTCTTGATGATCGCCGCCCGCTTGACGAACACCTCCCGGGACTCGTCGTTGATGATCAGGTCGAGGTAGCGCTTGCGGTAGCGGAGCTCGACATCGGTGAGGCCGTGGAACTTCTCGGGCAGTGGGCGCAGCGATTTGCTGAGCAACTGCCAGGACGTGATGCGCAGCGAGAGCTCGCCGCGCCGCGTGCGCATCATCGTGCCCTCGGCGCCGATGTGGTCGCCCAGGTCGAGGTGCTCGAGCGCCGCGTAGCGGTCCTTGCCCAGCGCATCGAGGGCGCAGAAGAGCTGCAGCTCGCCGCTCATGTCCTTGACGACGAGGAAGGAGACCTTACCGTGGATGCGCTTCGCCATGAGACGCCCCGCGACGCGGTGGACGTCGGGCGCCTCGCCGCCCGCCTCGAGACGCTCGTAGGCTGCGCGCAGCGGGCCGATCTCGTCGCGCGGCTGGTACTTGGTGGGATAGGCGGTCCCCGTCTTGCGCCAAGCCGCGAGCTTTGCCCGCCGTTCGGCGAAGACGTCGCCGTCGTGCCCGGGGACCCCGTCCACGGCGGCGGCGGTCAGGCCTTCTCGATGGCCAGGACTTTGAGCTTCTTGGCGCCCTGGGGGACGGACACGATGACCGTGTCGCCCGGCTTGTGGCCGACGATCGCCCGACCGACCGGGGACTCGTAAGAGAGCTTGTGGTCGCTCGGGTCGGCCTCGGCCGAGCCGACGATCACGTACTGCGTGACGTCGCCACGTTCCACATCCTGGATGGTGACCTTGGTGCCGACGCCGACCGTCTCGGTGCTCACCGCTCCCGAGTCGATCACCGTGGCCGCACGCAGCTTCTCTTCGAGGGCGTAGATGCGGGCTTCAAGGAGCGCCTGCTCGTTCTTGGCGTCGTCGTACTCCGAGTTCTCCGTGATGTCACCGAAGTCACGGGAGTCGCGGATGCGTTCGGCGACCTCCTCACGCTTGACGGTCGAAAGGTACTCGATCTCTTCCTTGAGACGGCGATACCCCTCGGGCGTAAGGATGATCTCCCTGTCGGCCACTTCGTCCTCCTACACGAACCGCCGGGGAGCACGGCAGCGCTCCCCGGCAGGAATGGCTGGCCAGTATAGGACATGGCATGGAGGCTGGCAAACCTTTCTGCGCGGCCTGCGGACGAAGTCGCGCATGCCGCGCAGGGCGAGCGCTGCCCGGGTGCGCCTGCGACCGCGAGGCGTCCTTCAGGCCGTTCGCGGAGCCTCGAGGCGCGCAAGCAGCACGCTGACCTCAGCCTCGCTGGTCGCCTTCATGAGCTCCGTGGCCAACTCGCGCTCGAAGACGCGAGCCCGTCGGAACCGGGGCCAGAACTGACGGAGGTAGCCGACGCCGCGCGGCCCCATGGTGGCGAAGACCTCGGCGACGAAGCGGCGCACCTCGGCGCTTCGCTCTGCGTTCGAGGGCGGCGGTCCATCGGCGAGGATCTCGCGGAAGAGCCACGGTCGACCCACGGCGTGGCGCGCCAGCATGACGGCGGCCGCGCCGCGGTCGAGCAGGGCGAGGGCGGCGGCGCGCCCGTCGACGTCGCCGGAGGCGACGACGGGGACGGGCAGCTCCGCCGCCAGGGTCGCCGTCACCGTATGGTCGGCGCGGCCGCGATAGAGTTGCGCCGCCGTCCGCGGGTGGACGCAGATCGCGGCTGCGCCGGCGGCGACGAGGCGGGGCGCCAAACGGCGCCCCGCCTCGTCGCCCTCGCGCAGCCCACTGCGGATCTTCACCGTCACGGGCACATGCGCCGGGACGGCGGCGACCACGGCGCGCACGGCGGCCTCGGCCGCCTCGGGCGCGCCGAGGAGCGCCGCCCCAGCGCCGGTCTTGACGACCTTCCTGACCGGGCACGCCATGTTCAGGTCGACGAGGTCGGCGCCGGCGGCGACGCACGCCTCCGCGGCGCGCGCGAGTGCGGTCGCGTCGCCGCCGAAGAGCTGGAAGCCGATCGGATGTTCGTCGCTGCCGCAGGCAAGATAGTCGAGCGTCCGGCGATTGCCATGGACGATCCCCATGGCGGCGATCATCTCAGTGTGCACGAGACCCGCTCCCCAGCGGCGTACGCTGCGCCGGAAGGCTTGCGTCGTGAGCCCCGCCATCGGGGCCATGAACAGACGGCGGTCAAGCACGAGACCACCGATGGTCAATGGACGGAGGAGGGAGTCGCCCGCCGGCGCGTCGGCAGGCGACGCCGGCTGCTCGTCTTCGGGCTGACGGCGACCGGGCTTGCGCCTCTGCTGCGCGTCCCTGCCGTCCAAGAGGCGCCGCTCAGCTGCCGCGCTGACGGCGCATCACGATCTCGATGCCGCGCAGGGTCAGGTACGGATCGACACTCTCAATCACGTCGGTGTGACGCGCGATCAGCTCGGCGAGACCCCCGGTCGCCACGACCGGGCACCGGGCGCCGAGCTCCTTCCAGATCGCGTGCACGATACCCTCGATTTCGCCCGCGAACCCGTACACGGCGCCGGCCTGCAGCGCCTCGGTCGTCGACTTGCCGATGGCACGCGCCGGCTCCACGATCTCGACCGTGATGAGCTTGGCGGCGCGTGCGGTGAGCGCCTCCAGCGAGACCTCGATGCCGGGCGCGATAGCTCCGCCGAGATACTCGCCGTCCTCGGAGATGACGTCGAAGGTCGTCGCCGTCCCGTAATCGGCGACGATACACGGCCCGCCGTATCTCTCGTACGCCGCGATTGCGTTGACGATCCGGTCGGCGCCGACCTCCGCCGGGCTCTTCATGGCGATCCGCATGCCGGTACGCGTCCCCGGACCGACGATGAAGGGCACGATCCCGAGGTGCTTGTCGCACATCTCCGCCCATTGCTGCGTCAGCCGGGGGACGACAGAGGCGATCCCCACCTCGTCCACCATCGCCCGCAGGGTCGTGCCCTGGAGGGAGAAGAAACCCTGAAGGAGGCCGGCGATCTCGTCGCTCGTGCGATGGCGCACGGTGGCCAGGCGCCATTCGCTCGCGACCTCGCCGTCCTCCATGAGGCCGATGTCGGTCTCGGTGTTCCCGACGTCGACGGCGAGCAGCATGCTCAGGCCTCCAAGTCGAGGGCGATGTCGATCCATGCGCTGCGCGTGGTGAGAGCCCCCGCCGAGATCACGTCGACCCCGGTGGTGGCGAGGTCGCGGACGCGGTCGAGCGTCACTCCACCGGAGACCTCGACGAGCCCGCGCCCGGCCACCCGGGCCACGGCGGCGCGCACCTCGTCCAGGTCCATGTTGTCGAGCAGGACGACGGTCGCGCCGACGGAAAGCGCCTCGTCGAGCTGAGCGAGGTCGTCGACCTCGACCTCGATGCCGTGCACGTGACCGAGCGCGCCGCGGACGGCGGCGACGGCGGCGCCGACGCCGCCCGCGGCGCGCACATGGTTGTCCTTGATCATCGCCGCGTCGAACAGACCGAAACGGTGCGGCAAGCCGCCGCCGTGGACGACGGCGAGCTTCTCGAGGGCGCGCAGGCCCGGCGTGGTCTTGCGGGTCGCCGCGATGCGCGCCTTGGTGCCCTCGGTCTCGGCGACGAAGCGCGCCGTCGTCGTCGCCACCCCGGAGAGGCGACCGAGGAAGTTGAGACCAGTGCGCTCCAGCGCCAGCACGGAGGCGCCGGGACCGGCGACACGAGCGAGCACGTCACCCGTCGCGAACCGCTCGCCGTCAGCGCGCGTGAAGCGCACGTCGACCCCTTCGTCGACCAGGCGGGCGGTCTCTTCGAAGGCGAGGCGCCCGGAGAGCACCCCGGTCTCGCGAGCGACGACATGAGCGCGCACGTCGGCGCTGAAGACGGCGCCGGCGAGGTCGCCGTAGCCGGCAAGGTCTTCGTCGAGGGCGCGCCGCGCCGCTTCGCGGGCGGCGCGCCGCTCCCACGCCTCGCTCACCTCGACCCCCTTGTGCGACGGCCCATCACGCCGGTCCCTCCCGCTGCGCGGGCGGCAGACGCAGCGTGATGTGCCGTCGCCAGCGCTCGTCGTCGCGGGTGGGAAAATCTTCGCGAAGGTGCACCCCGCGCGACTCCTCGCGCAGCAGCGCCGACTTGGCGATCTGCGTCCCCAGCGTCAGCAGGTTGAGCGTCTCGTACTCGGCCACGCCCATGCGTCCGAAGGCAAGCTCCGAGTTGAGCCTCCGCAGCTCGCGGATGGCGACCTTCAGCCCGTTGCCGTCGCGGACGACCCCTGCCCACTGCAGCATCGTCGCCGTCAGGGCGCGGCGCGCCGCGGCGGCGTCGGCGCCGTCCTGCGCCGCCGGCGCGCTTTCCGGCAGGGCGAACCGCAACCTGCGCACGTCCTCCCCAAGGCTGCCGATGTAGCGGTCGAGGTCGCGGACCACCCGATCCGAGAACACCAGGCCCTCCAGCAAGGAGTTCGAGGCGAGGCGGTTGGCGCCGTGCACCCCGGTGCTGGAACACTCGCCGCTCGCGTACAGGCCCGGCACCGTCGACCGGCCCCAGACGTCGGTCATGACGCCACCGATGAAGTAGTGGCAGACCGGCGCGACGGGGATGAGGTCGGTGGCCAGGTGCAGACCATGCTGGGCGAGCCCGGCGCTCACCGTCGGGAAGCGCTGAGCGAGCATCTCCGCGTCGAGGTGCCTGGCATCGAGGTAGACGTGGTCGCTCTTCTCGCGCCGCATCTCGGCCACCATCGCGCGCACGACGACGTCG
This sequence comes from Actinomycetes bacterium, assembly GCA_029547745.1. Lineage (GTDB taxonomy): Bacteria > Actinomycetota > Thermoleophilia > UBA2241 > UBA2241 > UBA2241. The sequence goes on along the minus strand of JAKPOQ010000047.1, from coordinate 37,772 downwards.
CGCGCCGCAAGCTCGGCGCGCGGATCCTTCCCCACCATGAAGCGCTCCCCGGCCTCGTTGCGCAGGTAGGCGCCCTCGCCGCGCAGCGCTTCGGTGATGAGCAGGACGGTCTCTTGGCCTTCGACCGCGAGGCCGGTGGGGTGGAACTGGACGAACTCGAGGTCGCGGATCGCGGCGCCGGCACGATAGGCCATGGCGATACCGTCGCCCGTGGCGACCGTCGGGTTGGTGGTACGTCCGTACACCTGACCCGCGCCACCCGTGGCGAGGACGGTGACCATCGCCGTGTTGAGGGTGAGCTGGCCGTCGTCGAGACTCATCGAAAGGGCGCCCACGCAGCGCCCGTCGAGCGTCAGCAGGTCGATCACGAACTCGTCCTCGTAGAGCTGCACGCGGCTGCCGAGCCTCGCCGCCTCAGCGAGCGCGCTCGATACCTCGCTGCCGGTGGCGTCACCGCCGGCGTGCACCACGCGCGCCACCGAGTGCGCCCCTTCCCGCCCCAGCACGATCTCGCCGTCGACACGGTCGAAATGCGGGCAGACCTCCATCAGCTCCCGTACGCGGTCCGGGCCCTCGTCGACGAGCACCCGGACCGCCTTCTCGTCGCAGAGGCCCGCTCCGGCCTTGACCGTGTCCTCGAAGTGCAGGTCGGGCGAGTCCGACTCACCGAGGGCCGCGGCGATGCCGCCTTGGGCGAGGAAGGTGGCAGTGTCGTCGAAGCCCGCCTTCGTCAGGAGGCCGACGCGCCAGCGGCGGGCGGCGGAGATGGCGGCCGTCAGGCCGGCGATGCCGCCGCCCAGCACCAGCACGTCGAACGTGCGCCGGTGCAGCTTCTCTCCGTCGATCCGGGCGATGTACGGACGCGACATGGGAGGGCCTTCGTCGTCCCGGTCCGGCTACTCGACCATGCGCGTCACGGCACGCAAGGCCCGCTCGCGCACGTCGTCGGGGACCGTCACCTCGTTCAGCCCGTCGTGCAACGCGGCGATGGCGCCCTCGAGGGTACCCAGCTTCATGTTCGCGCAGACGGCGTACTCGCTCGCCGCGACGAACGTACGCGAAGGGTGACGTTTCCGCAGCCCGGTAAGAAGACCGACCTCGGTGGCGACGACGTACGTGGCCGTGTCGTCGCTCTGCGGGTAGCGCAGCATGCCCGACGTGCTCGTCACGACGTCGGCGAGGTCGGCCACGGCGCGCGGACACTCCGGGTGAGCCATCACTTTAGCCCCCGGATGCTCCGCGCGCCGCGCCACGATGTCTTCGGGGCGGATGATGACGTGGACCGGGCAGTACCCCGGCCACAGGGTCATCCGCCGCCCCGTCTGGTGGGCGACCCAGTCGCCGAGGTGCTGGTCGGGGACGAACACGATCTCCTGCTCCTCCGGGTAGCGCGCCACGATCTGCGCCGCGTTCGCGCTCGTGCAGCACACGTCGACCTCGGCCTTCACCGCCGCCGTCGTGTTCACGTAGGCGACCACCACGGCGCCCGGGTGCTCCGCGCGCAAGGCGCGCACGTCGTCGGCCGTGATCATGTCGGCCATGGGACAACCGGCGCGTCTGTCGGGCATGAGCACGGTCTTCTGCGGCGAGAGGATCTTCGCCGTCTCAGCCATGAAGTGGACGCCGCAGAAGAGGATGACGTCGGCCTCGGTGGCGGCGGCGATGCGCGCCAGCTCCAGAGAGTCGCCGACGAAGTCGGCCGCCTCCTGGACCTCGGCGCGCTGGTAGTTGTGGGCGAGCACCACGGCGTTGCGCGCCGCCGCCAGACGCCGGAGCTCAGCCTGTTGCGCCGAGAAGTCAGTGCTCACCGCTCACGCCTCCGCGCCTCCGCGCTCACGCCTTCGCGCCTCCGTAGACTCGCACGGCCTGGTCACGTGCAAGGGACGCCGCCAAGCCCTCCACATCGACGTCGGGCATCCCGACGGCCCAGCCCCAGATCTCGGCGAGGGGCACCAGCACGAAGGCGCGCTGGAACATGCGCGGGTGCGGCAGCGTCAGCTCCGGGTCGCTCGATTCGACGCCTTGGAAGAGCAGTATATCGACATCGAGCGTGCGCGGCCCAAATCGGAAGCCCCGCCCGCGGTGACGCGCCTGCTCGATCGCCTGGCCGGCGCGCAGCAGCTCGCGCGGCGCCAGGCTCGTCTCGAGACACAGGACCTGGTTGAGGAAGGCCGGCTGGTCGACGACGTCCTGCGGCGCGGTCTCGTAGACACGCGACGCAGCGAGCAGCGTCGTGCCGGGCAGCCCCGAAAGAGCGACGCGGGCCGCGGCCAGATTGGCGGCGCGGTCTCCAAGGTTCGAGCCGAGGGCCACGAAGGCGCGACGCCGCTCCGCCGTACCCGTCTCTCTGTCGCCTTGATCGGACTCCACACCGGTCCTTTCGTCCATCAGGGCGCCTGAGCCCACTGATGCCGCGCGGCTCGGGGCGCGCGTCGCGTCTCAGGCGCGCCGTGCCTCACCCGCGGCGCGTCACCTCGACGCGCGCCGCGTCGGTGGGCGCCGACACCGGCGGCGCCACTTTGCTCACCCCGACCCTCAGCCAGCCCAGAGCAAAGGTCTCCCAGACGGTGTCGGCGATGGTGGCGGCGAGGTGCTCGAGCAGGTTGAACTCGCCGCCCTCGACGATCTCACGCACGAGCCGGACGACGTGCCCGTAATCGACGGCATCGGCGAGCGAGTCGCTCGCCATCGCCGTGATCCGCCGTGGCGCGAAGCGCACATCGACGACGAGCGTCTGCCCCACGGCGCGCTCTTCGGCGGTGGCCCCGCACCGCCCGCGCAGGGAGATGCCCTCGACGGCGACGGTGAGTTCGTCGGTCGCGATCGTCGACTCCCCGTCAGCCGTCGCCGGCGCTGCGGACCGCCTCGGTCACCCGCAAGGCCTCGACGTTCGGCTTCACGTCGTGTACGCGGAACACCGCCGCTCCTGCCTGCAGCCCGATGACCGTCGTCGCCACGGTCCCGAACAGCCGCTGCTGCGGCTCAGCATCGAGGATCGCGCCCAGAAAGCGTTTGCGCGACGCCCCGAGGACGACCGGCCGTCCCAGCGCGACGAAGCGGTCGAGATGGCGGATGAGGAGCAGGTTGTGCTCGACCGTCTTGCCGAACCCGATGCCGGGGTCGAGCATGACCTGCTCCTCGCGGATGCCGGCGGCAACGGCAAACGCCAGGCGCTCCTCGAGGAAGCGGAGGACATCGTCGACGACGTTCTCGTAGTGGGGGTCGTCCTGCATGGTCTTCGGCGCCCCGAGCATGTGCATCAGGCATATGGGGCACCCGGCCTCGGCGACGACCTCGGCCATCGCCGGATCGCCGCGCAACGCGGTGACGTCGTTGACGATCGTCGCTCCCGCGGCCAGCGCGCGACGCGCGACCTCGGCTTTGGACGTGTCCACCGAGACGGGCGTCGCGACCTTGCCGCGCAGGGCGGCCACGACGGGGACGACGCGCGCCGCCTCTTGGTCGACAGACGCCGGATCGGACCCGGGCCGCGTCGATTCGCCGCCGACGTCGATGATCGCGGCACCGTCCGCGGCCATGGCCTCGCCCTGACGGAGAGCGGCCTCGGGATGGATGAAAAGGCCACCGTCCGAGAACGAGTCCGGGGTCACGTTGAGGACCCCCATCACGCACGGGAGATCGAGATCACGCTCCAGGAGGAGGGGATCGGTCATCAGGGCAGCCTCAACCTGCGTTGATGAGCGAGAGGACCTCGGCCCGCGTCGCGGCGTTCGTCTGGATGATGCCCCGCACCGCGCTGGTCACGGTCTTGGCTCCGGGCGTCCGCACGCCGCGCATCGACATACAGAGGTGCTCGGCCTCGATGAGGACCAGCGCTCCGGCGGGGTCGAGGGCCGTGACGATCGCGTCGGCGATCTGGCTTGTTATGCGCTCCTGCAACTGTGGTCGCGCGGCCACGAGGCGCACCACCCTGGCGAGCTTGCTCAAGCCGGTGATGCGGCCGTGCTCACTCGGGATGTACGCCACATGGGCACGGCCGTGGAACGGCAGCAGATGATGCTCGCAGACCGAGTAGAAGTCGATGTCGCGGATGAGGACCATCTCGCGGTGATGGTCGCCGGCCATCTCGACCAGCAGACTCGACGGGTCGACGCTGTCGATCCCCGAGAAGATGTCGGCGTACATCTCGGCGACGCGACTCGGCGTCTCAACGAGCCCCGGCCGGTCGGGGTCCTCGCCGATCCCTTCGAGGATGAGGCGGACGCCCTCCTTGATCTTGTCCTGGTCCACGGAAGGAGAGGCCCGACCTCAGGTGACCTCGGGGTGGGCGGGCTTGACCGGAGGAGCGACGACCTGAGGCTGCGGGACGCGTTCCTTCTTGCCTTTGCCGCGCTGCTTCTGCTCGCGCTGCGCCGCCGCCTTGGCGTCGCGCTCGCGGAACACCTCCTCTTCGGGGACGCCGTCGAGCAGGGCCTCGAACTCGGACCGCTCGAGGGTCTCGCGCTGGACGAGGATGGTCGCGATGGCATCGAGCTGCTCGCGCCGCTCGACCAGCAGGTCCCTGGCACGCTGGTGCGCCTCTTCGATGATGCGCCGCAACTCCTCGTCGATCTGGCGCGCCACCTCTTCGGAGTAGTCGGGCTCCTGGGCGAACTCGCGCCCCAGGAACGGCAACGCCTGGTTGTGACCCAGCGTTCGCGGACCGAGCTCCTCGCTCATCCCGTAGCGCATGATCATCTCTTTGGCGATGCTCGTCGCCTTCTCGATGTCGTTGGCCGCCCCGGTCGTGATCTCGCCGAAGACGACCTCCTCGGCAGCGCGGCCCCCAAGCGTCATGGCCAAAGAGTCCATGAGCTCGGACTTGGTCGTCAGGAACTTGTCCTCGGTGGGCAGCGAGATGGTGAAGCCGAGCGCCTGACCACGACTCACGACCGAGATCTTGTGCACGGGGTCGGTGTTGGGCAGGAAGTGACCGACGAGAGCGTGACCCGTCTCGTGGTAGGCGGTGATCGCCTTCTCTTTCTCGGAGATGAGCCGGCTCTTCTTCTCGGGCCCGGCGAGGACGCGCATGATGCCCTCCTCGAGCTCGGCCATGGTGATGATCCTGCTGCCATGCCGGGCGGCGAGCAGGGCCGCCTCGTTGACGAGGTTGGCCAGGTCGGCGCCGGTGAACCCGGGGGTTTGCGCGGCAAGTGCATCGAGGTCGATCTCCTTCTCGATGGGCTTGCCGCGCGTATGGACCTCGAGGATCTGGCGCCGGCCGGCGCGGTCCGGCCTGTCGACCACGACCTGACGGTCGAACCGGCCCGGCCGCAGCAGCGCCGGGTCGAGGATGTCGGGACGGTTGGTGGCGGCGATGAGGATGATGTTGTCCTTCATCTCGAAGCCGTCCATCTCGACGAGCAACTGCTTGAGGGTCTGCTCGCGCTCGTCGTGGCCGCCGCCCAGGCCGGCGCCACGATGCCGACCGACGGCGTCGATCTCGTCCACGAAGATGATGCACGGCGCGTTCTGCTTGGCCTGCTCGAACAAGTCGCGCACGCGCGAGGCGCCGACCCCGACGAACATCTCGACGAAGTCGGAACCCGAGATGCTGAAGAAGGGCACGCCCGCCTCGCCGGCGACCGCCCTGGCGAGCAGGGTCTTGCCGGTGCCCGGCGGGCCGTAGAGCAAGACCCCCTTGGGGATGCGCGCCCCGAGCTGCTGGAACTTCTTCGGGTTCTCGAGGAACTCCTTGATCTCCTGGAGCTCCTCGACGGCCTCGTCCACGCCGGCCACGTCCTTGAACGTGACTCTGGGCGAGTCGGCGCTCACCCGGCGGGCGCGGCTCTTGCCGAAGCTCATGACCTTGGAGCCACCACCTTGCATCTGGTTCATGATGAAGATCCAGAGGCCGATCATCAGGACGAGCGGCAGGATGAACGTCAGGGCACTCGTCCACCACGGGTTGCCCGGACTTGTGGACGTGAACTTGACGCCGGAATCCTGGATGAGCTTCGTCGTCTCGTCGGTGCTCGGATACTCGACCTTGTAGGTGACGGGGTTGCCGTCCGCATCCTTCTCGGTGGTCGTCACCTGTAGGGTCTGGTCGCGTGTGTTCATGAGCACGGACTGGACCCTGCCCGCCTCGAGGTCGCTCACAAAGCTGGGCGCCGGCCCGCTGTAGCTGACCTCCGGTTTGGCGCTGTTGTCGCCCTGGATCCAGTACTCGATCGCCATCGCCACCAAGATGACGATGAGGATCGGAAAGAGGGCGCTGCGGATGAATCTGTTCACTTCAACCCTTCGCTGGTCGGTCGAGACGCCGTCACGGGCAGCCGCCGATGGGCGCATTCCAAAGCCCTGTCGCAGGGTAGCATACCCCGACAGGGCCGCAAAGAAGCCCTGCACGCGCTGAGAAAGTACGGTGACGCCCAGGCACTCTGCGCGCGCTGTGAGGCTGCGGCGACGCCCAGACGGTCTACAGGAGGGCGTCGCCCTCGCCGGCGACGGCTGCCGCCTCGGGCGTGAGGACGCCGATGAAGTCGAGGGTACGATACCGCTCGGCGTAGTCGAGCCCGTATCCTACGACGAACTCGTTGGGGATCTCGAAACCCACGTAGCGACAGTCGATCTGCGCGCGGCGACGGGCCGGTTTGGTCAGCAACGTGCACACCTCGAGTGAGGCCGGGTCGCGGGAGCGGAGGTTCTTGAGCAGGTAGTTGAGCGTGAGGCCCGAGTCGACGATGTCTTCGACGATGAGCACGTGCCGTCCCTCTATCTCGCTGTCGAGGTCCTTGAGGATGCGCACGACCCCCGACGGGTCGGTCGACGACCCGTAGCTTGACACCGCCATGAAATCCAGAGTGCAGGGTACGGTCAGGCGGCGGGCAAGATCGGCGAGGAAGAACACCGCCCCCTTGAGGACGCCCACGAGCAGGAGCTCCTTGCCCGCGTAGTCGGCCGAGATCTGGCGGGCGAGCTCGTCGACGCGTTCGCTCAACTGCTCGGCCGACACCAGGACGGTCGCGATCTCGCCGGTCACCCTTCCTCCTCGACGACATGGAGCGTGCAAGCCGTACTCTCGGACACACGGAAGGGCTGCGCAACCCTTCCCCGCCGTTCTCCTGTCCTTGTCTCATACCCTACCCAGGCGATGCAGCCGTCGATCACGAGGACGAGGGCGCGCTCGCGCGCCGCCGGCGGGACGTGGGCGGCGGCGAGAAAGCGCGCCACCGTCGTTTCGCCCTCCATGGCGAACGGCGTGAAGCGGTCGCCGCGCGCCGGGTGGCGCAACTCGAGACGCAAAGGCGGGGTGGCCAGACCGACGAAGGCCTCCAGCCGTGTCGCCGCGCTCCGCCCGGACGGCAGCTTGCTTGCGCTCCCTGTCACCGGCGTCGGCACGACGGCGCGTCCTGTCGCCGACACAGGAGGAGCGGCCGATGCCCGGCCGACCACACCGGCATCCGGCCACACGGCGCCAGGCAGAAGGCGGGCGACGAAGCGTCGCCCGCAGAAGCACGCCCGGCCCCCGACGGGCAAGATCATGGGCGAGCAGACGTGCGGCGTGCGGCGGCGGCGCAGGCGAAGCCGGCCGCCGCCGCGCACGACCTCCCATCCGCCGCGAATGCTCACGGAGCCGGCGTCGTCGCGGCGCGCGGCGAGGCGCTCCAGCGCCTCTACCTCGCGCCGCTCGACGAGGGCGTCCGCCGCGCGGCCGCGCTCGAGCAGACGCCGCAGGCAGAGCGCGCGCAGCGCCTCCGGCTCGCGCGCGAGCGCGTCAAGGTCGAGTGCGGCGAGGTCGTCCTCGCCGTCGCTCACGGCGACGCGCTCCCAGGCGGCCTCCACGGCGGCGGCGACGACCTCGCGCTCGGCCGCCGCGATCCCGGCCGCGGCCGCGAGCGTCTCGGTGACGCGGGGATTGAGGCGCGCGAGCCGCGGCAGCACTTCATGACGGACGATGTTACGCGCGTAGATAGGCGCCGCGTTGGTCACGTCCTCGCCGAACTCGATGCCGCGTGTGGCGCAGTAGGCGCGGATCTCGTCGGCGCCCAGGCAGAGCAGCGGCCGCGCGAGAGCGGCGCGCCCCGGCGCGCCCTGCTCGCGCGGCCGCATCCCTACGAGCCCTTGCGGCGAGGCGTACTTCGCCAGCCTGTACACGATGGTCTCGGCCTGGTCGTCGCGGTTGTGCGCGGCCGTCACGACCGTGCAGGCGCGCCGCGCAGCCTCCTGCCAGGCGCGCTCGTAGCGCAATTCCCGGGCGCGCGCCTGGAAGTCGGGGCCGCGCAGGCGCCCCTCCAGGGCCACGACCTCGAGGTCGATGCCGGCCGCGGCGCAGGCCCTGACGACGATCTCACGGTCGCGTGCCGAATCGGCGCCCCGCAGGCCATAGTCCACGTGCAGCGCGGCGAGCCCGAGGCCGAGGCCGAGCCGCTCATCGGCGGCGCGGACCAGGGCCAGCATGGCCATCGAATCCGCGCCGCCGGAGAGCATGAGGAGGACGCGCTCGCCGCGGCGCACCACGTCGCGCCCCGCGACGAACGCGGCCACCCGGCGCTCCATCCTCAGAACGAAAGGGTCCGCTCGCACCGTTCCACAGCCTCCGCGAGGTCGTGGATAGTAGCGACCTGCACGCCCTCGATCAGATCATTGGCGGCCAATCCTCGCGCACGGCAACACGTCGCGCAGCAGGCGACACGAACGTCCTGCTCGAGCGCGCTCCGGAGCATCCGCTCGAGCGACGCGTGTGCTTCTCCCGGCTGCTGGCCGGACCGCGCCATGTGGACGCCGTCGCCCATGAGGAACACCTCCACGGTCGAGCCCGCCGCGGCGAGCGCCTCGGCCAGCCGTAACGCATTGTAGGGGCCCTCGCTACCGTAGGGCGCCGTGTTCACCGTGAGTAGAATCGTCATCACACCTCCCGAATGATCCTGATGCCGCCGACCCACGCGGCGCCAACCTACGACGCCCTGTCGCTTCACGGCGCCGCCGAGGTCGCTTGCCTTCTGCGTAGCATAGCCTTGGGCCGGAGCGGCATCATGTCGGTCCGGCCTCGAGGGCGAAACCAGAGGCCTGCTTCGAGGCGTCGGGCACCGGCATGCTCGCTCCACGCGAGACACTTGCGTGCCATGAAGAAGAAGGGCGCCCGGACGGGCGCCCTGAGGAGGCTTGGTAGCGGGGGCAGGATTCGAACCTGCGACCTTCGGGTTATGAGCCCGACGAGCTACCGGACTGCTCCACCCCGCGTCGCTTCTGGATTGCATATTCTAGACCTTTGCGCGGTCGATTGTAAAGGCGCGGAGAGGACGCCAAGGGCGCGACGGCATACAGAACGGGAGGATCCTTCCGATACACTCGCTGGACGATCATGGGCAAGACCCGGGACATCGCCACCGGCCGGCGGACGACCGCCGACCACCGTGCTCTCGCGGTGACGCTCGCCTGCGCCGCCCTCGCCACGCTACCGGGTGGCGCGCTCCTGCGCCCTGCGAGTACCGCGGCCGCGCCGCGCGAGCTCACCTTCGGCGACAAGGCCGAAGGCATCGCCGGGTTGCAGGCGGAGGCGCGGCGCATCCGCGCCGAGATCGCCGCTCTCGACCGCCGCCTGTCGGCCTCGGTCGAGGAGTACAACGACGCCCGTGCGCACCTCGACGCTCTCAACGTCGAGCTCATGGCTGCGCGACGCGACCTGGCCGCTGTGCAGACCGACCTCCGCGAGACGCAGACCGCCTATGGCCGACGGTTGGCACAGATGTACAAGGGCGGCAAGACGACCTTCATCGACATCTTGTTGAACGCCGGCGACTTCACCGGCGTGCCCCGTCAGCTCAGCTTCTACCGCCGCATCGCCACCGCCGACGCGGCGACGGTCCAGACGATGGACGACCTCGCCGCCGAGGTCGTGACGATCGCGGCCACGATCGAGGAGCGGCGCGAGCAGGCGCTCGTCCGCGAGCTCGAGCTACGCGACAGGCGGGCCCTCGTCGAAGACCAGATGGTCCAGCGTCAAGCGGTCCTTGCCAGCGTCAGCGCCCGGATCAGGAAGGAGCTCGAGCGCCAGGCCGAGCTGGCGGCGGCGACGGCCGGCGAGCTCGCCCGCCGGGCGGACGTCGTCCTCGGGACGATCGACGCCACGCCGGCCGAGCTCGCCGTCGTACGCGCCGCCATGCGCTGGCTCGGCGTCCCCTACGTTTGGGGAGGCGCGTCGCCGAGCGGCTTCGACTGCTCGGGCCTCGTCACCTACGTGTACGCACAGTTCGGTGTGCGCCTCCCGCATGGCGCCACCATGCAATCGCGCCTCGGTGACCCCGTGCCGTTGGGCCGCCTGCGTCCTGCCGACCTCGTGTTCTTCGGCAGCGCCTCCTTCTACAACCACGTCGGCATCTACGTGGGCGGCGGTCTGTTCATCGAGGCGCCGCACACCGGCGACGTCGTCAAGGTCAGCCGACTCGCCGGTCGCGGTGCCGACTTCGCTTGCCGCTACCGCATCCGCCTCCTCTGAGCCGCCGCCATGAGCGACACGCGACCTCGCGCCAAGACCAGGGTCCGGACACCGCGCCGCTGCCCCGCGCGATCGGCCTTACCGCGTCCGGGGCTGTCTTCCGCGTCGCGCACGACGTAGACTCGCGACATGAACGGCTGGGTACTGCTCGCGATCGGCCTCGCCAGCCTCGGGTTGGTCGTCGTCGCCTTCGGTTACGTCGCATACCGCGGTTATCGTTTGGGCAAGATCGGGGCGCGGCTCTCGCGTACGTACACCCCGTTGATCGCCGAGCTCACGCGCAAGACGACCGTCGCCGCAGAGCTGGCGGAGGCCGTCGGTCACACCGCCGACGGAATCACGGCGGACCTCGGCGGTCTGCAGGTCAGCCTGCGGCGCCTGCAGGTGGCTGTCGACGCCCTTCAGGCCGCGGCGGCGCCCTACCACAAGCTCAAAGACTACGTCGGAAGATGAGAGAGGCGGCGGGGCGGGCCTCCATGAGTCCCGCCCCGCCGCCTCGAACGATCTCAGCCGCCCCGAACGACCTCCGCCGGCTCAGGCGACCTCCGCCGGCTCGGCCCAGCCGCGGATGCGGTAGTAGTGGGCCACCATGGCGGCGAGCTCGCTCTGCGGCAGGTCGTAACCGTTCTCGTCCTCCATCGGCTTGTCCGTGACCCACTCGGGAAGTGTCTCGGACTCACGGCCGATCCCCCGGGCCGCATTGAAGTCGTGCGTCATCGTGACGATGCGGTTGGCGACGCGATGGAGATCCTCTTCCGTGTAGTCCGTGCCGACGGTCGCGTTCACCACCTGGGTGATGTACGGCCACGTCACGAGGTCGCGGTAGAACCGACAGTAGATCAGGCAATCCATGATCGTCAGCCGGTCCTCCCAGTCGCAGTAGACGGGCGCCTTGTCCTCCCAGGCGCGCGGGTCCGTGAGGCCCATCAGCTCCGGCTTGTACATGGTGGCCCGGAGGTGGCACGCTCCGCGCGCGGTGACGGCGAAGCCCAGGCCCATGCCCTTCATGACGCGTGGTTCGTATCCGGCCGGTTCCATGCCCTTGCAGTGCACGGCGACGCCCTTGAGCTCAGGGATCTCCTTCTCGACTCGCAGGACGCCCTCCGCCCAGACATCGCCGATGCCCTCACGGAGAGCCATCTTGCGCAGGAACTCGGCGACGCAGTCCGGATCGCCGAACTCCATCTTCTCGTCGATGAGGCCCCGGTGGGACGCCTCGATGGCGAGGGCGCAGAGGTTGCCGGCGGTGATCGTGTCGACGCCGAGACGGTCGCAGATGTCGTTCAGCCACATGATCTCGGCGAAGTCGACGATCTCACACAGGCCGCCGAACACGTAGGCCGTCTCGTACTCGGGGCCTTCGCACTCGAGGCCCTTGTGGCGACCCTCGAAGACGAAGTTGTGCTTGACGCACTTCATGACGCACGGCGGGCACACCTCGGTCCTCGTGCCGTGCTTCTCGAGCATCGTCTCGACACTGATCTTCTCGAAGCCGTCGACGGTGCCCTTGCGCCAGTACCGGGTCGGGAAGGCGTTGGCGCCGTTCATCGTGCGCACCATGTTGAGCGTGCCCCCACGCTGGTAGGCGGCCACGCCAGGGTCGTCCTTGCTGCGCTCGACCATGTCACGGACCAGGGCCTTGAAATCGTCCGGTCGCGCGACCTCGACCTTCTGGTCGCCGTGCCAGACGATGCCCTTCAGGTTCTTGCTGCCGAAGACCGCTCCCGGACCGCCGCGGCCCAATTGGTGCCAGTAGTCGTTGTTCACGCAGGCGAACCGCACGAGCTTCTCGCCGGCGGGGCCGATGACACACGCCTGCGCCCTTTTGTGCGCCGTGCGCTCGAGGATCTTGTCTTCGGTCTCGAAGGCGTCAAGCCCCCAGAGGTCCGCCGCGCTGTGGAACTCGACGCCGGCCTCGCTGATCTCGAGGTACACGGGCGCGTCCGCCTGTCCCTCGACGATCACGACCTTGAACCCGGTCTTGGCGAACTGCGGTGCGACGTTGCCGCCGGCGTAGCACTCGCCGTACCCGTTGGTCAGCGGCGAGACGTAGTAGAGGCTGTAGCGGTTGCTGCCGAGCATGGCCGTGCCAGCCATCGGCCCGGACACGAAGATGAGCTTCGCTTGGGGGCTCAGAGGGTCCACCTCCGGCCCGACCTCGTTGCGCAGGTAGTACGTGCCGATCCCTTTTGGGCCGATCAGTTCCTTGATCAGCTCGGGGGGTACCGTCTCCTGTGCCGACGTGCGCGTGGTGAGATCGATGCGCAGGAGGTCGCCCATACGCCGCTCCTTTCCTGCCGAGGCGGGGCTCCCGATCCCCGGCTCGTGGTCAAGGGCGCGCCGTCGAGCCGAAGAGCTCCAAAGACGCGCGGGCCGCGGTCGGCAGCGCCGACCGCGGCCCGATTCAAGCACATGACTGCGCGGGTGGCCAGTGGCCGCCCGGGACCCGAAAGTCCGTTCAGGCGACCACTTTGTCCAGACGCGTGTAGGCCAGGTTGTGCGTCTCGGCCACGGACGCAACGGCGAGCTTGCCGCCCTGCGTCTCGCCGGCAGCAAGACTCCACCGCGCGGCAGCAAGACTCCACGGCGAGGATATCGTCACGACCAGGCGCTAGAGACGGGTGTGGTACCGCCGCCGACCGCGTGTGGTACCGCCGCCGACGGCGCTCGAACCGGTCGAGGGACCCATGCCTCCTGTCTCGCCGGCGACATCGGGAGAACGCCCCCGGTCAGTCGCCCACGTCGACGGCCTCGAGTCCCGCGGTCAAACCCTCGATGGTGGCCTTGGCGTCGCCGAAGAGAAGGACCGCCTTGGGATCGTCGTAGAGCGGGTTGTCGACGCCCGAGTAGCCGGGCTTCTCGTCGAGGTTGCAGACGATCACGGTGCCCGCCTCGTGGGCTCTTAGGATGGGCATCCCCGAGATCGGCGTACCCTCACGCGTGATGGCCGCCGGGTTGACGACGTCGCAGGCACCGACGACGAGGACGACATCGGTATCGGCGAAGTCGTCATTGATGTCTTTCATCTCGAAGAGCTTGTCGTACTCGACCTCGGCCTCGGCGAGCAGGACATGCATGTGGCCCGGCATGCGGCCGGCCACGGGATGCACCGCGAAGCGCACCTGCTTGCCCTGCTTCTCGAGCAGACCGGCGAGGCGGGCGACCTCGGACTGGGCATGCGCCTGAGCCATTCCGTAGCCCGGGACGATGATCACCGAACGGGCGGCGCGCAGAGCATCGAGGGCGCGCCTGTGGGGATCGGCCGCGGCGACCGGGGCGGCCTCGGCGGACGAGGTGGCGGCGGCCGAGGCAGGCGCCGTTTTCGCGACTTCGGCGCCACGACCACCCCTTGCCGCCCTCTGGCCGATGAGCACGTTCATCAGGCTCCGATTCATGCTGGTGCACATCACATAGGTCAGAATGGAGCCGGACGAACAGACGGTCGCCCCAGCGGCGATGAGCAGGCGGCTCTCGATCACCACGCCCACAAACGCCGCCGCCAGACCGGCAGTGGCGTTGAGGAACGAGATGAGCACCGGCATGTCGGCGCCGCCGATGCGGATCGAGAACACGACTCCGAGGACCATGGCCGAAGCGATCACCGCGACGATGAGCGCGCTCTGGACGGCACCTGCACTGAATACCGCCCCAAGCACGAGCCCGGTGCCGACGAGAAGGATGAGGACGAGGATCGCGTTGTGCCGCCTGTACACCGTCGGCCGTTGGTCGAGGCGGTTGGCGAGCTTCCCCGCGGCGATCATGCTCCCGGCGAAGGTCGCCGAACCGACGATGAGTCCGACGTAACCCGAGATGGTAGCGGTGACTGAAAGGCCGGCGCTGTCCCGCGTGAGCTCGACGAAGGCGACGAGGAAAGCGGCCACCCCGCCCATTCCGTGCTGAAAGGCGACGAGCGCCGGGATCTGGATCATGCTGACACGTGCAGCGACCAGCCAGCCGACCATGGCGCCCGCAGCGAGCGATGGAATCACGACCGCCGGCAGGTTCAGACCTTCCCGGATGAACACGACGGCGAGCGCCAGCGCCAACGCCAGCGCCGCGACGTAGTTGCCGCGGCGAGCGCCCCGCGGCGAGCGGAACTGCGCGATCCCGACGATCAGGATCGCGATGATCGCCAGCTCGACCAGCAGGTTCTTCCAGTCTCCCATGTCGCCTCGCAGTATCGGCGGTTTCGTCGGTCGCCCACGGGACTTCGCAGCCGGCTGCGAGCAGCTGGCATCGAAATCCGTCTGTCACGGTCGAGTCAGCGCTTGAACATCTTGAGCATGCGAGCCGTGACGGCGAAGCCTCCGACGAGGTTGAACGCCGCGGCGACGAGCGCTACCGCCCCGAGCACTCGCTCGAGCGTCGTGGTGGGCAGAGCGAACACCAAGAGCGCGCCGACTATCGTCACCGCAGAGATCGCGTTGGTCATGGACATGAGCGGCGTATGGAGCCGCTGCGGCACCTTCGAGATGAGCACGTACCCGATCAAGAAAGACGCCACGAAGACGACGGCCATGAGAACGAGATCGCTCACCGGGTCACCCCCTGGCCTCGGCGGCCGCTCACGCTCACGACTCGACACCCATCGCAGCCAGCGTCCCCCGGTGGACGATCTTGCCGTTCCGAGTGACCAGGGTGCTTTGGACGATCTCATCGTCCCAATCCGGCGTGCCAATACCCTTCTTGAACAGGTTCTTCACGTACTCGAGCATGTTCTTGCTGTAGAGCCAACTGGCCACGACGGGCATGGAACCCGGGATGTTGGCGACCGCCGAGACGAGAACGTCATCCACGTAGACCTCCTCGTTCGGTACGGTCGCCGCGCAGTTGCCGCCCTGGTCCACGGCGACGTCGACGATGACCGAGCCGGGTTGCATGGAGGCGACCATCTCCTTCGTGACGAGAACCGGCGCGACTTCGCCCGGAACGAGAGCGCTGAGGATGACGATATGCGACTCCGCGATGACCGGCTTCAAGGCCTCGCGCTCCCTCTCGAGCCACTCCGGCGGCAGCGCTCGAGCGTAACCACCGGGCCCCAGCGCAACGTCTTCTGGCACTTCGAACCCGACGACCTTCGCGCCGAGACTGTCGGCCTCGGTGCGAGCGGCCTCACGGATGTCGAAGGCTTTCACGACAGCCCCCAGCCGCCGCGCGGTGGCGACGGCCTGGAGGCCGACCACACCGGCGCCGACGCAGAGGCACGTCTTCGGCCTCGTGGCGCCGATAGCCGTACCGATCATGGGAATGAACTCGGGAAGGTGATATGCCGCCACGATGACGGACTTGTATCCGGTGACCGTGGACATCGAGGTCAGAGCATCCATCGACTGAGCTCGCGATATGCGCGGGATCGCGTCCATCGTGAACGATGTGACGTCACGGTCGCGGAGCACACGGACGATCTCGTGATTGGAGGGGTTCGCCGGATGGAGGAAGGTGATGAGCATCTTGCCCTCGCCGATCAGCTCCGCCTCGTTCTTGCCGAGTCTGCGGTTGTACTCCGGCTGCTTGACCTTGAGGATGACGTCCGCTCGCGCGAAGAGATCAGCGACATCGGCGACGATCTCTGCGCCGGCGGATGCATAGTCATCGTCCGACTGGAACACTCCGCTTCCTGCCGAGGACTCGACCAGCACGGTGAAACCCATCTTGACGTACTCGGCGACCTCCGATGGCAGCGCCGCTACACGCCCTTCATGTTCGAGGATCTCCTTGGGGATTCCGATGATCATTGGTCCTCCTCATCGACAAGCGTGCGTCTGACGCGGTGTTCTTACGACTTGACAGTTCAGCATCAAGACGGTCTGACGATTGCTCGAATAGTAACATTCCTTCTTGGCTGATGTACAAGCTGCCAACATGCGTCTCGCTTCCCGCCGCCTTCATTCCGAAGGCGTCCCCATCCAGGTGCGGCGCATCGGACTGGGTAGCAGCGTCCAGCGATCCCGGGACTTCATCACGACGAACATCTCGCTCGAGTTGATGCCTCCCACCTCCCGCAGTGACAAGTTGAGGAAGTCGTACAAACCGCGGACCCCGTCCTCGGTCGCGATCTCGGCCAAGATGTCGTAGCGTCCGGTCACGACTGCTGCCCAGGTGACAGCGGGCAGCGCGCCGATCTGCTCGAGCTTCTCGTCAAGGCGGTGCTTGTCCACCGTAAGGCCGACGACCGCCGTCGTCAGCCCGCTCATCTTGAAGACGTCGACCAGCCCGGCGATGCGCAGGATGCCGTCACCGGTCAGCCGTTTCAGGCGTGCGGTCACGGTTGGACGCGACATCCCGGCGTGCTGAGCGACTTGGGCAAGTGGTGCACGGCCGTCCTCGCCGAGCAAGGCGATCAGCCTCTTGTCCTGTGCGTCAAGCGGTTGCGACACGTCGCCTCCCCATCGAAAGGGCAGAACGGGCGGTCACCTACCAGTGACCCGCTCCCGTATAGTAATGGTCGAGATTCTAGCGAAGCAGACAGGATCGAGCATGCGTGGTCGACCATGCGATCGCGGCGAGGCCCGCGGCTACGCCCCCGGGCCTCGCCGCGCAGATCGAAAGAACGCCCGTCAGCACGCGGCCGCACCGAGACTTGACTCCGGCAGAGGCCGATCTTCAGGACCGTCCGCCTTTGCGAAGCGCTCATGAAGCTGGTCGGCACACGTACCCTCGTCATCGGAGGCGCCCGCCACCTCAGTCGCCTGCTCGCCGCCGACCTCGCGAACGCCGGTGCTCGCGTGGCCCTCACATCGCGCGACGGAACAGCCGCGACACGCGTCGCGGAATCCCTCGGCGGCCCTCCGCGCGCCATCGGACTGTCTGCAGACACCGGGACGGCGACCGGAGCCCGCGAGGCCGTAGCTGCTGCGCGACGTGCTCTCTCCGGACTGGACGCGCTCGTCTACGCGGCCAGCGGACCGTTCATGCCGACGCCGCCGGACCAGATCGACGAGGCTGCGTGGGATCTCTCGTTCAACGTCATCGCGCGAGGGTTCTTCTTCGCGGCCTGTGCCGCCCGCAACGTCATGATCGAGCCGGCCGCCCGCAACGGTGAGACGCCGGTCTCTTCAGAGCACAGCCGCTCGCCGATCTCTCGCGGGACGATCGTCGCCATCACCGACTACCTGGGATCGCAGCCGTGCGCCGCCTTCGCGGCGCACGGCGCCGCGAAGGCGGCGCAGATCCACCTCGTGAAGGAACTCGCCCGGGCTTGGGCCGCCGACGGCGTCCGCGTCTGCGGGGTGGCTCCGGGCCCGGTCGATCTCGACGACGACGACCACCGCGCAGCCACCCTCCGAGCAGCTGCAAAGACTAGCGAAGGACGGCTCGTGACGCCGGGCGAGATCTGCGCCGCCGTGCGACTCTGCCTCGAGGACGAGGGCATGACGGGCGTCAACGTCGTCGTCGACGGCGGGGCGCTCCTGACGTCGTGATCGGCGAGAGGAGGGCGGGCGGCCACCCTCGGCTCGGACGGCCACCTTCGAACCTCGCGCCCGAGCCGCCTTCAGCCCCCGCTCCCCGTCAGGCCTCACGCCATGTCAGCTCTCGCGCCCGCCCTTTGGCTTTCGTGGCTGCTCGATAAGCTCGCGGGCCTTGAGCGCGAGCCAGAACTCCATCCGGTCCTGGGCGACGTCAAGGTCCCTCCCGGTGATCTCCTCGACGCGCTTCATGCGGTAGCGCAGGGTGTGACGGTGGACGTACAGCTTCTCGGCGGCATCGCCCCAGTGACCGTTCGCCTCGAGGAAGCACGCCAGACTCTTGACGAGGTCGCTCGAGTTCTGCTCGTCGTACTCGCGGAGCTTACCCAACACGCTGTCGCAGAAGACCTCGAGCGACAGGGTGTCCTGGAGCCCGAGGAGCAGACCGTACGACCCGAGGTCGTCGAAGCTGGCAAGAACGCCGCGCCCGCCCTTGAGCTTGCGGATCTTGATCGCGTAGAGCGATTCGTAGTAGCTCTGGCGCAGATCGACGAGCGAGCGGTGGGGGCGTCCGATGCCGATCGAGACCGTGATCTCGGGCAGCATCGTGTCGATGGCCTCCTTGAGCTCGCCGGCCATGGCCAGCACCTTGTGGCCATCGCCCTTGCCCGGCTGGACGAGGATCATGACCGAGTCGCTGCGCGACGCGCTGATGAACGGCATGTCGCGTCGCGCCATGAACTCGTCGACCGCCCAGTGCAGACGCTCCTTGACGTCCTGGACGACCGCGTCCTCGTGCTCGGACGGGCCGTCGCCCAACGTTTTGAAGCCGTCGATGTCGACGAGCACGATGAGGTGCTCCGCATCCGGGTCGAGGCCGAAGAAGGCGAGGCGCCGGGCGATCTCCTCCTCGTAGAGGTCACTGGCGATGAGCTCGTCGAAGAAGTCGCCGGCGAGCCGCTTCTCGGTCTCGTCGACGGCCTTCTTCTTGACGAGCTCGAGCGCCGTCACGGTCACGACGTGGTGCAGGATGATGCGGTCGTAGTCCGAGAAGTCGCCGGAGTCCTTGACGACGGCGAGGAAGGCGCCGATCCGGTGCGAGGCGACGACCGGATACACCTGGACGCCCGAGCCGACACCCTCGATGCCGAGAGCGAAGTCCTGACGGTTGGCCCGCCGGTCGGAGATGTTGCGCCACAGGTCGGCGATGAGTTCGGCGCCGAGGCGCCGCCGGTACGACGCCTCGCAGAGCACGACGCCGTGGAAGTCGAACAACACGGCGGAGCAGCCGACCAGGGCCGAAAGGGTCGAGAGGATGGCCTCGAGCCCCTTCTCTTCGAGCACGATCTTGGTCAGTTTCTCGTGCACGGCCAGACTGCGCTGCAGAAGCGAGTACTGCTCGTTGACGATTTTTGAGGCGACGGCTTCGGTGATGGCGATGAACGGGACGTGGTACGGCACCTCGAAAAGGGGGAAGCTGTACTCGTCGGCCACCCTGACCAGGCATTCCGGCACCTTGTCGAAGGTGAACCCGGTCCCGAAGCCGAGACCGGAGAGGTTGTGGTCGATCAGCACTTTGAGCTGCTCGACCTGTCTCTCCTCCGGGCCCTGGAAGCCATACCCCGTTGTCAACAGGAGCTCGCCGCCCCTCAGCCAGCGCGTGGGATCGGGCACCTCGGTGATGTGGACCCAGCGCACCGGGTTGCTCACCGACTTCGCTCCGGCGAGCAGTTTGAGGTCGAGATCGGCGATGTCGAGGATGTCCTGGACCGTGATCACTGCTTCCGTCCCTCCAGGGCTCCGGCCGCGGTCAGATGCGTTTCACGACCTCGCCCATGAGGTCTTTCTCGGCCATGCCCGTCTTGACATCGGTGATGAGCGAAGCACTGTCCTTCCAGCAGGCCACTTTGACCTTCTCGTCCTCGGCCCACTCTTCACGCTCGGTGTGGTACAGATTCTGGAACAGGATCTGGGCCAAGTGCTTGCCCTCGATGTCGACGATGAACTGGGTGACCGACCCGATGTACACGATCGCCTTGATGACGCCGTCGAAGACGTTCTCGCGGTCCGAGATCGCCGCGGCCTTCTCGACGGGGGCGATGGCGAACTTCTCGGGACGGATGACGACGCCGACCTTGTCGCCCGCCTTGATGTCCTTGCCGTGCGCCGACACGAGGACGCCGAGACCCTTGTCGGTGCGGCACTCGGCAACGCCGCCTTCGACCCTGGTCACGTCCGACAGGTAGATGTTCGACACCCCGATGAAGTTGGCGACGAAGGCGGACTGTGGATTCTCGTAGATCTCCGCCGGCGTCCCGACTTGCTCGACCACGCCCTGGCTCATGACGGCCAGGCGGTCGCTCATGGTCAGCGCCTCTTCCTGGTCGTGGGTCACGTAGATGAAGGTGATGCCGACGTCACTTTGCAGCTTCTTCAACTCGAGCTGCATCGCCTTGCGCAACTTCGCGTCGAGAGCGCCCAGCGGTTCGTCGAGAAGGAGCACGGTCGGGCGGTTCACCAGCGCTCGCGCCAGGGCGACGCGCTGCTGCTGGCCGCCGGAGAGCTGCACAGGCTTGCGGTCCTTCATGGACTCCATTTCGACCATGGCGATGGCCTCGCCGACGCGCTGTTCGATCTCCTTCTTGTCCACATGCTTGCGCTTGAGGCCGAAGGCTACGTTCTCCCACACGCTGAGATGCGGGAAAAGGGCGTAGCTCTGAAAGACGGTGTTCACGGGGCGCTTGTACGGCGGCACGCCGGCCACAGGCGTGTTGGCGAGGTAGATCTCGCCCTCGGTCGGCTCCTCGAAGCCGGCTACCATGCGCAGGGTGGTCGTCTTGCCGCACCCCGACGGGCCGAGCATGGAGAAGAACTCGCCCTTCTTGATCTTGAGGTCCATGTCCTTGACGGCGACGAAGTCGCCGAACCGTTTGGTGACGTGCTCCATCTCGATGTCGTACACGTTCGGGTCTACCGCCATAGCTCTTCTCCTGCCTTTCTCGAGTCGGGGTGTCTGCGGCCCCACGCTCCTCACGCAGGACCCAGCGATTCTACAGGATGTCCAAAGGCGTGGGAACAGACCCGCGGCGCAAGCAAACGGCGCCGGCGGGGCCACAGCCCCGCCGGCGCCGTCTCGAAGCGCCGCGGCGGCACACGCCGCACGCGGGAGCGCCGCCCGGGTGTCAGGCCTCCTCGACGTGACCGCCACGGCCGTGCAAGAGCAGCCAGGCGACCAGCGCGATGACGACGGCGATCACGACGACCACGACGATCGCCGTCGTCGCGCTGGAGCCGCCGGCCTCCTCCGCGGCCTTCGGCTTCAGGTTCAGATAGCTGTCGATGGCGTAGTTCGTGTAGAAGACGCCGCCGTCCATGAACGGCGTCCATCCCTCCCAGCGGTCGGTGTTGACGACTTCGAGCGTCGACGGATAGTCGACCACGATCTCCGGTGACTCCACGTACATGATCTGCTGCATGCGATGGATCATGTCGAGGCGAGCGGCGGGGTCCATCTCGCCGTACTGTTCCTTGGCGAGGCGATCGAACTCCGCGTTGCTCCAGCAGGGGTCGTTCCACCACTCGATCTGGTCGGTCGTGAAGCTCGACAACGTGTCCCCGGGGTCCGCGTACCCCCAGAAGTCCCAGATGTACATGTCGTAGTCCGGCGCGTAGGCGCAGTCGGCGTCGTAGTTGTATAGCTTGTCCGAGATGGCGCCGTCGTCCATGACCTGGAACTCGATCTTGAGGCCGATGTCCGAGAACCACCCGGCGATGAGCTTGCCCATGTTCTGGCTCGAGAGCGACTCGCTGCGCGCCCAGAGGCGAAGCTTGATGGGCTTGCCCTTGGACTCCCTGACGCCGTCGCCGTCGGAATCGGTGTAGCCCGCCTCGTCCAACAACTGCCTGGCCTTGTCGAGGTCGAACCCGTAAGTCTCGTCGGCAGTCGGCTCGTAGTGGGCGTCCCAGTCGGCCGGGAACTCGTCTGGCGGGATGACGGTCGTCCCCGGCACCGCAAGACCGCTCCAAGCGATGTCGACGCACTTCTGCTTGTCGACGGCCCAGTTCAGCGCCTGGCGGAACTTCACGTCGCGCAGCACCGGGTCGCCCAGCGACTGGGGTTCGCTATAGCAGTTGAACGACAGGTACTCCCACAGGAATATGTTGTAGGCGACGGCGTCGAAGCCCTCCAGGTCACCGAACGTCTTGAACTGCGCCGTCGGGATGTCGACGGCCCCGTCGAGGACGCCCGACCTGACCTCCTGAGCCATCGTGTCGGAGTTCGTGTAATACTGGAAGTAGATCTCGTCGATGGTCGGTTCGGGTCCCCAGTAGCCCGGGTTCTTGACCATCTTGACGTAGTTGCCCTTCTTCCACTCCGCACACTGGAACGGGCCCGAGCCGACGATGGGGTACTCCATGCGGTACTTCTCGACGTTCTTGAGCTTGCCCCAGATGTGCTCCGGCAGGACGTAGACCCAAAGCCGCTCCATGTTCGCCTTGGGCTGCGAGCAGACCATCTCGACCGTGGTATCGTCGATCGCCCGCACGTGGTCGATGTTCTTCGTATAGGTGGAGTAGGCCGTCAGGTCGTTGTCGATGATGACGTTGTAGCTGAAGGCCACGTCACTCGCGGTGAGGGGCGTGCCGTCCTGCCACTTGACGCCCTCGCGGATCTTGAACGTCCACGTGAGGCCGTCGTCCGACACCTCCCAGCTCTCGGCGATCCTCCCCTCCGGGGACCCGTCCTCGGCCGCGTAGCCGATCAGCATGTCGTAGTTGAGCGCCCAGACCTCGTACGAGGATCCCTCGTACCCGACGAACGGGTTGAGGTTGTCGGGCTCGTTCGTCCAACCCAGCTTGAGTACGACCTTGCTCTCGCCTGGCGACGGGCTCTCGTCGGCGGCCAACGCCATGCCGATGCCGGCGACGAGGCCGACGAACAGGACGGACGCGCACACGAGGACGAACAGCCGTCCGCGCTCGCGAGCGATCCCTGACCACCTCATGAAATCCACCCCCCTGACCGCTGCCCTTCTGGCGCACCTGCCTCGCGAGGAGACGCGCGCGGCTCATGCTGGCCGCACACATCTCATTCTGGCAAGGGGCCACGATCTTGCCTAGGTCACGTTTCTGACCAAGGTTGGCGGCGAGCGCTCCCGAGAACCTCACCATTCTTCTGCTCCTGGAGGCGACCCGAAGAGAGCGGACTTGTCACTCGGCATCTTGTCGAGCGGGGCGCGCCCCGCTCAGCGCCCGTGGTGGCGCAGGACGCGGCCGGGCAGTTCCCCGGTGTGGCGGCCCTCGTCGATGACGACGACCCCGTTCACGAGCACGAGATCCATGCCCTCCGCGTATGCGTGTGGGATGTTGACGAACGGATAGCTGTGCGGGTACGGGTTCGTGGCGCGGTCGCGCAGGCGCTCGAGGTCGAACACGAGCACGTCCGCCGCCAACCCCGGGCGCAGGGCGCCGCGATCGGTCAGGCCGAAGCGCTGCGCCGGGAAGGACGTCATCTTGCGGACGGCCTCCTCGAGGCGCAGGACCGGCTCGTCACGCACGTAGCGCTCGAGGATGCCCGGGTACTCGCCGTAGCTGCATGGCCAGTACAGAGCAGGGTCGTCGAGCCCTTCGGCGGGCGGCATGACGAAGCCGTCGGAACAGACCATGGTGAGCGGGTGCGTGAGGACACGGCGTATCTCAGCCTCGTCGATGTAGTCGAAGATGCCGACGACCCGGTCGTCTTCCTCGACGATCAGGTCTAGGAACGTGTCGAACGGGTCGGCGCCGCGGACGGCGGCGATCTTCGCGACCGTCTGCCCGCGGAGGTGCGGCTGGTTCGGCGCGTAGAGGACGACGATACGGTCGAAGCGGCCGTGTTTCACGAGTCCGGCGTACCCTGCGCCGGGCGGGGTGTCGCTCTCCACAGCCCGGCGCACGTTGGGACGCTGCTCCGGGTCCGCAAGCAGCGCCATGAGGCGCTCGTGGGGAAGACCGAGGAACGTCTGGGGAAGAGCGCGCGACAGGCGCGGCGCGAGGTCCGTGTGACTGTCGTTGTCGACCGTCACATCCTGTCCCGCGCGCCGGGCTTCCTCGACCAGCTCCAGGTTCGCCTTGGCCTCCGGGCCCGCCCCCCACTTCGGAGCGTTGTGCGAGACCTCCACCGGCACACCCGCGGCGCGGCCGATCGCGATCGCCTCGCGGACGGCGTCGAGGATCGTCTCACGCTCGCCGCGGATGTGCGACGTGTAGATGCCGTGGTACTTCGCCACGACCTCACAGAGGGCGACGATCTCGTCCGTCGCGGCGAAGCACCCCGGAGGGTAGACGAGGCCGGTCGAGAGTCCATGGGCGCCGGCGCGCATGCTTCGCTCGAGCAAGCGACACATCACGGCGATCTCCCGCGACGTGGCCCGCCGTTCGGCGTTGCCCATCGCCGCGATGCGCAAGGCGCCATGGCCGACGAGCGGGGCGATGTTGATGGCCGTCCCCCGGGCCTCGACCGCCCGCAGGTACTGCGCGAAGCTCCGCCACGACCAGTCGACGTCGACCGACCAGTAGTACTCCCACTCGGCGCGGGCCTCGGCGCGGAAGCGGTCCGTCACCGGGGCCGCGCCCATGCCGCAGTTTCCCGTCACATGCGTCGTGACGCCCTGGAACACCGCGGACTCTGCCCGCGGGTAGGCGATGATCGAGATGTCGGAATGTGTATGCGGGTCGACGAACCCCGGCGTCACGTAGCGGTCGCCAGCATCGATGATGCGCCGGCCGCGAAGGGTCCCCGGCGGCGCCACGGCGGCGACGCGACGACCACGGATACCGAGGTCTCCTCGGTACCAGGGGTTCCCGCACCCGTCCACGATCCTGCCGTCGGCGACGACGATGTCGAAGACGGCCACGCCGGCTCACCCCCTCACAGCGAGAACGTCTGGTACTGGTTCTCGCACGGCGGTCCGGCGCATGCGTACAACACCCGCTCGTCGAGATCACAGACCATGCTGCCCACGGTCATCCCCTGCGCGGCGAGAGCGACGCTCTCGTCAGCATGGCCACAGATCGCGTACTCCGCCGAGGGATCATGACAGCGCAGGACGCGGCTGACGAGCGCGACGGGGTCGTCGCCGCGCGAGACCCCCTCGGTGAGAAGACGCTCGGCCGTCTCGAGCCGGACCCGCGATTCTTCGTGACGCGTCCCCTCGAACGGGGCCATGAGCGGCGACGTGAAGTGGTTGGTATGCGCCATGGTCCCGGCGTCGGAACGGTCGATGAACGCATAGGCGGTAGCCGACGTCTCGACGTCCCACAGCCTGCTCCCGAGATCGGCGAGGAAGTGGTTCGTCCCCCGCGCCCGTGCGGCAAGCAGGCCGCGAGCACGCGCCTCCTCGAGCGTCGGGGCCTCGATCGACCAGCGGCGCACGAACGCGTTCGGCACGCCGACCCGGTTGTCGGATGAGTAGACTGAGTTGCTCACGTTGGCCACGCCGTGAGAGTTCATGCCGAGCATCAGCAGGTAGGGCGCCCCGGCGATGCCCATGATGCGCGTGCCGTCCGGGACGGTCAGATCGAACAGGACGTTGTTCTCGGCGTCGATCACGTACCAGTCCATGTTGTGGCCGACGACATGTCGACCGCGGGCGGCGACCGCCACTGCAGTGCAATGGTCGCCGCCCACCGGCTCCGTCGCAGTGAACTCCTCGGCGCAGTTCAGCACCATCAGCTTGGTGAAGGGCACGCCAGACCCTTCGGCCAGGCCGCGGAGCTCGTCCACGTACTGCGGGAGCCAGCGCTCGGCGCACGTGGCGTAGGCGTGCGCCTGCTCTTCGGCCGCAGCGAAGGTCAGCCGTCCGCACGTCATCGCCTCGAACCCGCCGGCGAAGAAGTCGACAGAGGCCCGCACCTGCTCACGCGCCGCCTCGCCGACCGCCCGGCCCAGCTCCCGGTACGTACCGCGCGCCTGGACGTGGATGAAAGGGATCGCCATCGGCTTGCGGGTCAAACGTCGAGCAGGCGACGAGGGTCCGGCCACTCGTCGACGCCGGCCTCCCGCGCCGCACGCTCGATGATCGTACAGAGGCTGCCCAGTACGTCGTCGGGCAGCCCGACGGGGGGACCTGCGATGACCTCCGCCACCTTCTCCTCGGCGAGGTCGAGTACGCCATGACGGTCGGCGGCGAGCCACTCGCTCAAGCCGCCGCGATAACCCACGAGAGGGGTCACGCAATCGCTGCGAAGGTAGCGACGCGTGTGTCTGGTGCCGAGGAAACCGCGGCCCGAAAGGACGCCGTCGACCATGGCGTCGACGTCGAGGGCGTCGGCGTCCCATGGCCGCGGCGTCAGGGCGTACATCGCGTTGTTCAGGATCTCGTCGTCGATCAGGACGACCTCGAGGCAGCTGCCCACGCCGGCCTGTATCTCGCCGATCCCGGAGAGCAGCCGCGGCCGGCCGGCCAAGCCGAGAAGGGCGTTCACGGCGCGCTCGTACCCGAACTGGGCGTCGACGACCTTGCTGTCGGTGGAGGGTCCGTAGCAGTCGCACGCCAGGCCATAGCGCCTCGCCAGCAGGATGGCGGCGAGTGACGCGACACCTGTCTCGGGAGTGCCGGAGACCACGACGCCGCTGCGTGGGTCCACGGCGCTCAGTCGCGGCCCATAGTAGACGGGGGTGCCCGGCGCGACCGCTTCCGTAAGGACGATCCCGGCGAGGACTTCGGCGTTCTGTTGTGCCACGGCCGCGGACACGGAGGCGGGAGCCGTCGTCCCGGCGGCGGGACAAGGGAGGATCTCGATGGCCGCCCCACCCCGACGCGCCTGCGCGACGAGGGCGTCGGTGACCTCCCTCCCGAGGGTCAGCGGACTGACCGGCGAGAACGCGAGGTCGACGGGGTACGTCCCGTCCGTACCGTCCGCGCCCGTGACCACGGTGGCCATCTGCGTCAGGTAGTGCGCCTGGAAGGCGTGGGAGATGCCCGGCCCCCCGATCGCCTTGTCGGTCTCCCACGCGAGGACGACGTACGAGTACAGCGGCTCGAGCAGACTGGGCACGTCGTCCGGTTGCCACAGCGACGTCACCTGATGCTGGTTCTCGAGGTGGTGCATGACGCGCGACGCGAGGACCTGGTCGCGCATCGTCGCGCGCCGGCCGGCGCCCGTACGCGGATCGATCACGTCCCGGGCGCCGCCCAGGTTGTGCACATAGGTCTGCGCCGGCTCAGCGTCCATGACAAGCGACTTCTCGCCGTCGCGCGCCGCGAGGACGAAACGCTCCGGACACCGCGCCAGCGCCTCCTTGACCACGGCCTCGGGGACCAGGACACGATCGCCGGCGGCAGTACAACCGGCCGCCAGCATCATCTCGGTCGCGGTCGGCGACTCGACGCGTACCCCGGCGCGGGAGAGCAACGCGAGCGACGCGACGTGGATCGCCTCGACGGCGTCGTCCGGCCAGATGTCGACGGGGCACGTCACCGGGCCCTGTCCAGGTCTGGCGATCTCTCCGGGCATCGGCGGCAACGACTACTCATGTGAGCCTGATGCAGGCGGCGTAGTGCGTGCCGCCGATGTGGACGTCTGTGGGCTCGATCTCGCTGCAGGCGTCGATCGCCTCGGGACAGCGCGGGTGGAAGCGACAGCCCGAGGGCAGGTCGACGGGGTTCGGGGTCTCGCCGCTGAGGATCACGTGCTCGTGCTTGGCCAGCGGGTCAGGAACGGGGATGACGCTGATGAGTGCCTTCGTGTACGGATGCTTCGGGTTCGAGACGACCTCCTCGGTGTCGCCGATCTCGACGATCCGCCCGAGGTACATCACGGCGATGCGGTCGCTGATCACCCAGGCGAGGGAGAGGTCGTGGGTGATGAAGACGTAGGTGACCCCGAGCTTCTCCTTCTGCTCGACCATGAGCTTGAGGATGTCGTTGCGGATCGAGACGTCGAGGCTCGCGACCGGCTCGTCGGCGACGATCACGTCGGGGTCGAGCACCGTGGCGCCGGCGATGCAGACCCGCTGCCGCTGCCCGCCGGAGAGCTCATGCGGGTAGCGGTAGAGGTACTCCTCCGCCGGCCGCAGACCCGCCTCGTTGATCGCCCTGACGACGCGCTCCTCCTTCTCGCGCTCGGTCGCCACAAGGCCGTTGACCTCGAGCGGTTCGGCGACGATGTCGAAGATCGTCTGCTTGGGGTTGATCGAGTTGTAGGGGTCCTGGAAGATGATCTGTGCCTTCTTGCGGTACTCCCGCAGCGTCTTCTGGCTGAAGCGCTCGACGGGCAGCTCCTTGTAGTAGATGTGGCCCCCCGTCGCGTCCTCGAGACGCAGCATGGCGCGGCCGGTCGTCGTCTTGCCGCAGCCCGACTCGCCGACCAGGGCGAGGATCTCGCCCTGGCGCACGTCGAACGAGACGTGGTCGACGGCCTTGACGTACTTCTTCTCGGGAGCGACCAGCGACTTGACGAAGCTCTGGTGGATCGGGAAGTAGACCTCGAGGTCTCTGATCTTGAAGAGCACGCCGTCGGTGACGTCGGCCGTGGCGAGGTCCTCGGTCGAGACGCGCCCGCCGGTGTAGGTGGAGCCGGGCTCGGTGGGCGCGCGCCGGTCGAGCGGGCCGCCGCTCACCGGGACCTGTCTGTCGGCGGACGGCGCCGGAGCCGTGAGCTGCTCGTCGCCGGCCATCGTCACGTCGCCTCCTTGAACAGGTGACAGCTCACGAAGTGGCCCGGCGTGACCTCGACCGCAGCCGGGTCGACCTCGTCGCAGCCGGCGATGCGCTCGTCACAGCGCGGGGCGAAACGGCAGCCCGGCGGCGGCTCGAGCAGGTTGGGCGGGTCGCCCTTGATCGAGGAGACCATCTCGCGCCTCTCGTGGATGTTCGGGAACGCCCGGATGAGCTGCCGCGTGTAGGGGTGCCGCGCGTCGCGGAAGAGGTGCTCCGTGGTCCCCGACTCGACGACACGACCGGCGTACATGATGACGCCCTTGTCGCAGGTCTCGGCCATCACCGAGAGGTCGTGGCTGATGAGGATGAACGAGAGATCGAGCTCGCGGCGCAGACGGGCGATGAGGTCGAGGATCTGCGCCTGCACCATGACGTCAAGGGCGGTCGTCGGTTCATCGCCGATCACGAGCTTGGGGTTGCAGGCAAGGGACATGGCGATCATCGCCCGCTGGCGCATGCCGCCGGAGAGCTGGTGCGGGTAGTCCATGACGCGCTTCGGATTGATGCCGACGAGCTCGAAGAGCTCGCGCGCCCGATCGAGGGCCTTGGCCTCGGAAAGACCCTCGTGCAGCATGATCGGCTCGGCGACCTGCTTGCCCGTCTCCTGCACGGGGTTGAGGGCGTTCATCGCCCCCTGGAAGATCATCGAGATCTCCTTCCAGCGGATCTTCGACATGCCGTACTCGGTACGCTTCGTGAGGTTGCGGCCGTCGAAGAGGATGTCGCCAGAGACGATGCGCCCGTTCTCGGGCAGGAGCTTGAGGATGGAGAGCGCCGCCGTCGTCTTGCCACAGCCCGACTCACCGGCCAAGCCGAGACTCTCGCCCTTCTCGATCGTGAAACTCACGTCCTCTACCGCATGCACCCAGCCCTGGGAGAGCTTGAAGTAGGTGCAGAGGCCACGGACCTCGAGGAGGCCCTTGTGCTCGATGCGTTCCTCAGTCTTGGCAGGAGCCGGCGTCGCGGTAGCGCTCATCGCTCGCCTTCCTTGTCGTCGAGGGCCGTGCCCCCGCCGGCTCCGGCCAATGCGGGTTCGCCGGTGGCCGCACCACGCGTCTTCGCCCGTTCGTCACTCTCTTCGCGTTTGCGCAGCTTGGGATCGAGAACCTCGTCGAAGGCGGTGCCGATGAAGGTGAAGGCGACGACGACGAGGACGATAGCGATACCGGGCGGAAGCAGGTACCACCATGCCGGCAAGCCGGCGGCGCCGTTCTCCCAGGCGTAGTTCAGCATCGTGCCCCAACTGAAGTTGAGCGGGTCGCCGAGACCGAGGAACGACAGCGTCGTCTCGGAGAGGATGGCGATGGCCACCACGAGGATGGTATTGGCGAAGATCAGGGGGAAGACGTTGGGCAGGACGTGCTTGGTCATGATGTGGACGTTGCTCGAGCCGATGGCGCGGGCGCGCTCCATGAACTGCAGCTCGCGGACACGAAGGGTGTCCGAGCGCACCACACGCGCCGTCCCGGGCCAGCTCGTGATCCCGATGATGATGATGATCATCCAGAAGTTCTGGCCCCACGCCGCCGCCAACACCATGGCGAGCGGCAGCCATGGCAGCACCAGAAAGACATCGGTGATGCGCATCCAGACCTCGCTCTGCCAACCACCGTAGTAGCCGGCGGCGATGCCGATGCCGGCGCCGAGGACGGTGCTGATGGCCGTCGCCAGGAGACCGACGACCAGGGAGATGCGCGCGCTCCAGATGGACTCGGCGAGGACCGACTGACCGATCTCGGTGCAGCCCAGCCACATGTAATAGTCGCGGTCCGGTGGTGCATACGGGACACCGATCTGAGCGTTGGGGTCGAGCATCATGTGGTCGGCGAGGAACGGCGCCAGCAGGGCGAGAAGGGCGAAGAACACCATGATGCACAGGCCCACCATGCCCTGCCAGTTGGCCCGGTAGAGCTTCCAGACCTGGTGGGTGTTCCACGTCGTGAGCTCGGCGCGTTCGGGGTTGGCGCGCGCCCAGAAGTAGATACACAGCGCGGCGAGCACGAGCGCCAGAGTCTGGAAGAGCCAGCCGCGCTCGCCATGGCGCCCACCGGCCTGCCAACCGCTCCAGCCGCCAGCGTCGAGTCCCCACAGGACGAACACGACGCCCATGGCGAGCAACAGCAGGTTCATGGTCCGTGCCTTGCTCCGGCGGACGAGACCCGTGACGCCGAAGGCGAACGCACACAGTGCGAGGGCGATCATGATCCAAGCCGGATAGTTGCCGATCGACGGAGCGAAGAACCCGCCGATGGACCGCATCAGACTGACCGTGGGCGCCTCGCCCTTTGGGTAGATCTGCGGGTCGATGATGACCGGACGGTCCTTCGGATAGGTGCAGAGCGCGAGCAGCACCCACGCGACGGGCGTCCAGACCAGGATCCAGTTGCGAAAGCGGCGCGGCATCATGACTTCACTCGCGGGTCGAGGTAGTAGTACATGATGTCGGCGATAAGGTTGGCGAGGATCACGGCGACGCTCGCCAGCAGGAAGACCGCCTGCATCACCGGGTAATCCCGCTTTTGCATCGCCTCGTACGACAGAAGACCCAGCCCAGGCCAGTTGAACACCGTCTCCGAGAGGATCGCGCCCGACATCACGAAGCCGATGTTCATCATCACGATGGTCACCGTCGGCAGCATCGCGTTCGGCACCACGTGTTTCCAAAGCACCTGGGTATCAGAGAGACCCTTGGCCCGCGCCGTCAGCGTGAAGTCCTCGTTCATGACCCCGGTGATGGAGCTGCGCATGATCAGGTGGTACTCACCCACGTACGCGATGGCGAACGTGAACGCCGGAAGAAAGAGATGTTTCGCCAGCGACATGAGCTGGGCCCAACCCTGGAGGTCGGCGCCGGGCTCTTCCATGCGTCCCGTGGGGAACCAGCGCAACTCCGTCGAGAAGAGCATGATCATCAGCAGGCCGAACCAGAAGGTAGGCATGGAGTAGAACACCATCCCTAAGTTCGTCGTCACGACGTCGAACGTGCCGTTGCGTCGCCAGCCGGCGAAGACGCCACTGATCATGCCGATGATCGTCGCGAAGATGGTGCCGACGCCCACGAGTACAACGGTCGGCCAGATGCGTTCGACCACGACCTCGGACACGGGTCGCTTCTCGGAGAACGACATGCCGAACTCACCGCCAAGCGTGTCGCCCCAGTAATAGATGAACTGCTGCCACAAAGGCTTGTCGAGGTTGAAAGCCTTGCGCTGTTTCTCAACTGCTTCCGGCGGCTGCTTGCCCTTCGGCAACAGCAGACGGGCCGGGTCGCCGGGCAGAATCCGGAACAGGATGAAGTTGAACGACGCCACAAGGACGACGGTCAACAGGGCATTGGCGATCTTCCTCGCGAAGTACCTGCGCCTGTCCATGACGATCAGCGGCCCGACGACCGTCCGACGAGAGACGCCCGCATGCCGTCACCCCCCTCGGTTCTGAACCGACGGACGAGAACGTCGTCCGCTGCGATCGACGGGGCGGACGGGAACGAGAGGTCGGCTTCGTGGACATGGCCGCAGAGAGACGGGCGACCGCCGTATGGGGACGGTGACGGCGAGACCATCACGCTCGGCAGACCTCCCTTCGACACTCCTGTAGCAGGACGCCGGTCACCATAGCAGACCCGAAGGCCCCTCCGGCTTTCGCGCCACCATCTTATGACCCCCGCCAGACGCAGCGCGAAGGCGACGAGCCGGATGTTGTATACCACCCGGCTGCGGAGCCGGGCAAACGCAGGCTACCCGGCCGAAGGCAGGTGCACGGAGCGGCCGAACCTCTCCATAACTGCCACCAGCCGGTCGAGCGGCAGGGCATACGCCCTGTTCCCGTCCCGTCCCACGGTGTCCGTAGCAGCGCATAGCGAGTCGATCACGGCCTCTGCCGTCGCGTCGACGGCGGCCGCGAAGAGCTCGGCCATCGCGTCATTCGCCACCGACGTCACAGCCACCAGGCCACTCGTCACACGCGGGACGCGGTGAGCGGTCGTGAACGCGACCATGAACTCGCCGCTGCTGTCGGCCGCGTACGAACCGGTCACGGCGAGGCCGAGCGAGCAGCGCTTCGCCAGACGCTCGCACTGCCGCGCCGTCAGCGGGGCGTCCGTGGCCAGCAGCACGATGCACGAGCCCTCGCCATGGACCTCGGGCATGAGGTCCCTGATCTCGCGTCCGACCGGTACGCCGTCCACTGTCAGCCGTTCGCGCGTGCCGAAGTTGGTCATGACGAGGACACCGACCGTGTAGATGGCACCTGGGTATGGGCTGACGATCCGCGACGACGTGCCGATGCCGCCCTTGAAGTCGAAGCACGTCATCCCGGTGCCGGCGCCCACGCACCCCTCGGCGACGGGCCCCGTCGTCGCGGAGTCGAGCGCGGCATGCACGTGCTCCTCGCGCACGTGCATGCCGCGCATATCGTTCAGCATGCTGTCGTCGCACTCCCCGACCACGGGCATTACAGCATCCTCGATGCCGGCCAACGGGTCTCGCGCCATCATCCAGCGCACCGTCGCGTCGTAGACGGCGCCGACGCTCTGCGAGTTGGTGAGCATGATCGGCGTCTCGATGAGACCCCACTCACGGATCGCATGCATGCCCACGACCTCACCTACGCCGTTGGCGGCGAAGGCGCCGGCGACGACACGTTGGTGCCAGATGTCGTCGCCGTGCGGGATGACGGCGGTGACGCCGGTGCGGGCGGGCCCGCTGCCTCGCGGCAGGTCGGGCCCGCCCCACGACACCGTGCAATGCCCGACCATGACCCCGGGCACATCGGTGATAGCGTTCAACGGACCCGTCGGCAAGACGCCGATGGTGATGCCCAGCTCGCGCGCGCGGGCGCGCACCGTCGCCATGACGTCCCCTGCCCCCTCGGGATTCCTTCCGGCTCTACCGAGCGCTATTCGAGAGCGCCCGCGCGGTGGGCCTTGAGATAGGCGCCGCAAAAGCTGTCCTCGCCGCGCAGCGCCTCGATAGCCTTGATCGTCGCCATCATCTGCTTGTTACGGACGTCGATGATGACGCCGTCGATGCCGATGCCGGCGCACATGGCGACGAACGTGCGGTTGAGCAGCGGACGGTTCGGCAGGCCGAAACTCACGTTACTGAGCCCGCCCGTCGTCCGCACCGGCAGACGCGTCTTGATGAGCTTGAGCGTGTCCATGCACACGAGGGCCGCGGAAGGGTCGGCCGAGACTGCAAGGACGAGCGGGTCGATCCAGAGGTCCTCCGCGGGAAGACCGGCGCCGGTGCAGAGATCGTGGAGCTTCTGCGCCACGGCGAAGCGGTCCTCGGCCGTCGCCGGGATGCCGGCGTCACTCAAACAAAGACCGACGACCGGGCACTTGAACTCGCGGATCAACGGAAGCACGGCGTCGATGCGCGGCTGCTCACCGCTGATGGAGTTGATGAAAGGGACCTTGCCGCCCTTGTCGACGACGGCGCGGACACCGGCGTCGAGTGCTTGCGGACTGGCCGAGTCGACCATGAGCCGGGCGTCGGTGACGCTCATCACGGTGTCGATGAGCCAGGTGAGGTCGTCGACCTCGTTCCCCCCGGCGACCCCGCCGTTGACGTCGAGCACGGAGGCTCCAGCCTCGGCCTGCTCCAGAGCAAGAGCCTTGATGAACTCGGCGTCGCGGGCCTGGATCGCGTCGCCGACCTGCTTGCGTGTCCCGTTGATCGATTCACCCATCAGGAACATAGACAACGACCTCCACAGCGAACGCTCGGGTGTACGGGTGTCGCCGAGTATATGCGAACGCTCCCGTTGGTGAGAACCGGTGGACGACGCGGTCGTCCTCTGCAGGGATCCCGCCTCTGACCCCCGGTGTAGAGGCACCGCCGGCCTGGGAGGCGGCCTCTCCCGGCCGGGTCACTCGACGGAATCGGACGGAGGGAAGACGAGCCAGGGAGCAGACGCGCGCCGCGCGCCGCGGCGGCGTTCGGTCGCCACGTACCGCTCCGCGCCGCGCCGCTCACCCTCGCGACGGTCGAGTACCACGTGCACATCGGTGTGGCCTGCATACAGCCGCCTGAAGCGCGCATACAAGCGCTCGCGCTGCGGTCCGGTGACGACGAGCACCGCGACCGACTTGCCGGCCACCCCGCCCATGCGCGTGTTGTACTCCTCGGGGCCGCTACCGGCCTGCCTTTCTAGACGGATGGCCCAGCGCCGGCTGGACACAGATGCGCCAGGCGAGCGCGGCGGGCGGGCCTGCTTGGCTCGTCCGTCGCAACAGTGAGGGGGCCGGCGGTGCGTGGGCACCGCCGGCCCCCTCTGACGCGAAAGAGGTCTGCTCTCAACGACCTCGCTTACTCCTTCTCGCAGACGAAGGAGCGAAGCGATCGCCGTCGGCGAATCGGTTTACATCATCCCCGGAGGCATCCCTCCGCCCGGCGCGCCGGCGGGTTCCTTCTCCGGCTTGTCGGCCACGATACACTCGGTGGTGAGGATGTTCTTGGCGATCGAGGCTGCGTTCTGCAGCGCCGAGCGCGTGACCATGGCGGGATCGATGATCCCGGCCTGGACCAGGTCCTCGTACTCGCCGCTCTCGGCGTTGAGCCCGTGGGCCTCCTTGAGGTCTTTGACCTTGTTCACGACGACCGAGCCTTCCAGACCGGCGTTCTCGGCGATCTGGCGGAGCGGTTCCTCAAGGGCGCGAGCGACGATCTGCTTGCCGCTGCGGAAATCGACGTCATCACTCTTCTTGTCGACCTTGATCGCATCGACGGCCCGCACCAGCACGACGCCGCCGCCCGGCACGATGCCCTCTTCGAGGGCGGCGCGCGTGGCGTTGAGGGCGTCCTCGACGCGGTGCTTGGTCTCCTTCATCTCGACCTCGGTCGCCGCGCCGACCTTGATGACGGCCACGCCGCCGGCCAGCTTGGCGAGACGCTCCTGCAGCTTCTCGCGGTCGAAGTCGCTGTCGGTGGTCTCGATCTCGGACTTGATCTGCTTGATGCGGCCCTTGATCTGCTCGGGATCGCCGGCGCCGTCGACGATCGTCGTGTCGTCCTTGGTGACGACGACCTTGCGCGCGCGGCCGAGCTGCGAGAGCTGCGTGTTCTCGAGCTTCAGGCCCATCTCCTCGGTGATGACCTCGCCGCCGGTGAGGATGGCGATGTCCTCGAGCATGCGCTTGCGACGGTCACCGAAGCCCGGCGCCTTGACGGCGACGCTCGTGAACGTGCCGCGCAGCTTGTTCACGACGAGGGTCGCGAGGGCTTCGCCCTCGACGTCCTCGGCCACGATCAGGAGCTGCTTGCCCTGCTGGATGACCTTCTCCAGTACGGGCAGGAGGTCTTGGACGGCGCCGATCTTCTGGTTGGCGATGAGGATGTACGGCTCGTCGAGCACGGCCTCCATGCGCTCGGGGTCGGTGATCATGTACGGGCTCAGGTAGCCCTTGTCGAACTGCATGCCTTCGGTGAACTCGAGGTCGAGGCCGAACGTGTTCGACTCCTCGACGTTCACGACGCCGTCCTTACCGACCTTCTCGATGGCGTCGGCGATCACGTCGCCGACGGCGCGGTCGCGCGCCGAGATGGTCGCGACGCGGGCGATCTCCTCCTTGCCGGAGATCTCCTTGGACTGCTTCTTGATGGCGGCGACAGCCTCGTCCACCGCTGCCTCGATGCCGCGCTTCACCGCCATAGGGTTGGCGCCGGCGGCCACGATGCGCAGGCCCTCGCGCACGATCGCCTGCGCGAGCAGAGTCGCGGTCGTGGTGCCGTCGCCGGCGATGTCGTTGGTCTTGGTCGCCACTTCGCGCACGAGCTGGGCGCCCTGGTTCTCGAAGATGTCCTCAAGCTCGATCTCGCGAGCGATCGTGACGCCGTCGTTGGTGATGGTCGGCGCGCCGAACTTCTTGTCGAGGACCACGTAGCGGCCCTTGGGGCCGAGCGTGATCTTCACGGCGTCGGCGAGCGCGTTCACGCCGCGCTCGAGGGCGCGCCGGGCCTCATCGTCGTACTTCAGTTCCTTAGCCACGCTTCGTCAGCCTCCTCTCTACTTCACGACCACGGCCAGGATCTCGCTGGCGCGCAGGATCAGGAGCTCGTCGCCATCGGCGGTCTTGTACTCGGTCCCCGAGTACTTGCCGTAGATGACCTTGTCGCCCACCTTGACGTCTACGGGGATGCGCTTCTCGCCGTCCTCGTCCCACTTGCCGTCACCGACCGCCACGACCTCGCCCATCATGGGCTTCTCCTTCGCCGTGTCGGGCAGCACGATGCCGCTCGCGGTCTTCTCCTCTTCCTCGACCGCCTTGATGATGACGCGGTCCTCAAGCGGCTTGAGCTTCATACAACGACCCTCCTCCTAGCATGGCTTTGTCCTGACCGTACTGCTGGCACTCTTATGGTGAGAGTGCTGAATCTCAGGGGGCCGCTATGGTATGACCGGAACAAACGGCTGTCAAACCTACATCGGGGCGCGCGTCGCCCACCTCGGGGCGCGACGCGCCTCGCGAAGCGCGCGACCCGTCGGCGTCGTCGAACGCGTCGCCCCTCCCGAGCGCAGTGCGCGAGCTCCGAACGTGGTGCACGCGCAAGCTTCGACCGCGGCCTGCCTGTCGGCTTCGACTACGGCATGCGCGCGAGCTTCGAACGTGACCTGTGCCCGTGAGGCGCGTCGGCACGCCGCCTGAGCGGAGGCCGCTCCGCCCGACGCACCCCGACCGGCGACCTGGCACTCGACGGTATGGAGTGCCGTGGTGGGGAAGGGCGGCCTGACACTGGCACCTGCTGCCGCAGCCGCCCTCCGCAGGGCTAGAATCAGCGCATGCGCGTCGTCCTTCAGCGCGTGAGCCGCGCCTCAGTGACCGTGAGCTGCGAGCGCGTCGCCGACATCGAACGCGGTCTGCTGGCGCTCGTCGGTGTCGGTCACGGCGATGGCCCCGAAGCGGCGGTCAGACTGGCCGGCAAGACCGCGAAGCTCCGCATCTTCGAAGACGACGCCGGCCGCATGAACCTCGCTCTCCGCGACGTCGGCGGCACAGTGCTCGCCGTCCCTCAATTCACGCTGTATGCGGACACCCGCAAGGGGAACCGCCCAAGCTTCACCGCCGCCGCGCCCCCCACTGCCGGCGAGACCGTGTTCGGCGCCTTCGTCGAAGCGCTGCGCGCCGTGGAAGTGCCCGTCCAAACCGGCATCTTCGGCGCGCACATGCACGTCGAGCTCGTCAACGACGGGCCCGTCACGATCCTCCTGGAGAGCTGACGC
>JAKPOQ010000040.1 GCA_029547745.1 Actinomycetes bacterium | reverse complement strand
TGGTCGGCGATCGTCCCTCCGTCTGCAGGGAAGCTGATGCCTTCGAGGCACCGATCCAGGGTCTCTTTGTCCACCATGTCGCCCTCCTGTCGTCGTTGAGACCGCACCCGACTGATACCCGAGACGCCCCGTTCTTGCGCCTCCGGCTCCGCCCCGACTCCCGGAAGGCAACGAAGACAGCCGCCAACCACTATCATGGCGCATGCGCGCGTCGCGGCCGACGAGCTGCAGACCGCGACAGGCGACCCCGACGATCGTCCGGCTCCCGGCACACGGCGGCGAAAGGAGCTCTTCTGATGGGACGCGGCATGCGGCTGCGAGAGACCGCCGCCCAGATGCGCGCGAGCAGCGCCGCCCTGGCCCGCTGGGAGATCGAGGCAGGGCGGCGGATCCTGTCGAGCCGCAGGCGGTTGCTCCTGCTCTGCGCCGTCTCTCTGCCGGCTTTCCTGTTCGTCGCCACGTCGTCGGCCTGGCCGGAGTCACTCACGGCCGGCGTGGCGACACTCGGCGGCGCCAAGGCGCTCATGCCGGCGCACGTCGACACCGGCATGTTCCTGGGCTCGATCCTCGTCGGGCTGATCGCCGGACTCATCACGGGGGTGATCGGGGCGGGCGGAGGTTACATCCTCACCCCCGCGCTCATGAGCTTCGGCGTGCGCGGCATCATGGCCGTCGGCACCGACCAGTTCCACCTCTTCGCCAAGGCGATCATGGGCACCGCGATCCACCGCAAGCTCGGCAACGTCAACTGGCGGCTCGCGGTCTGGTTCGTGGTCGGGTCGTTCGCCGGCGTCACGGCGGGCGGCAGCGTCAACAGGGCGATCTTCCAGTACAGCCCCGCGCTCTCCGACGCCGTCATCTCGCTCGTCTACGTGGTCGTGCTGGGGATCCTCGGCTTCTACGCGGTCGCCGACTGGCTGCGCGCGCGCCACTCCGACGACGCCGCCGGCGCCGCGGCGACCACCCGGTTCGCCCTGCGCCTCCAGCGTCTGCCGCTCCGGCCGCGCATCAGGTTCGACGAGGACATCGTGGAAGGCGGCCGTTCGATCGCCGTCTACCCTGTCGTCCTCTGCGGCCTTGTGGTCGGCTTCGTCGCCTCGATCATGGGCGTCGGCGGGGGGTTCCTGACCTTCCCCATGTTCGTGTACGGCCTCGGCGTCTCCACCTTCACCACGGTCGGCACCGACATCCTGCAGATCATCTTCACCACGGCGTATTCCTCGATCTTCCAGTACGCCGTCTACGGCTTCGTCTTCTACAGCGTCGCGATCGGCATGCTCCTGGGCTCGCTCACCGGGGTGCAGATCGGCGCTCTCGTCACGACCAGGGTCAAGGGCTCGCAGATCCGCGCCTTCTTCGCGCTCACCATCCTCGCCGGCTTCGTGAACCGCCTGTGCGCACTGCCCAAGAGGCTCGACGACCTCGGCTACGTCTCGGTGCCGGATGCGGCCACGGACGTCATCGAGACCGCCGGCACGGTCGTCTTCTTCGTCATCATCGGCGTCTTCGCGCTCTGGATCCTGACGGTCTTCTTCCGCCGCGTGGTCCGGGAGCGGCGCGCGGAGCCGGCGGACGCCTCGGGCGGGAGACTGATCGCGCCGCGCAAGCTCGCGCTCGGGCTCGGGCTCCTCGCGGCGTTCGTCGTCCTGCTCGTCCTGATGCTCGCCCCACTGTCGCACGGCGAGAACCTGCTCGTGATGGCCGACGAGCTCTTCAACGCGCGGGCCAAGCTCTCGGCCAACGCCTTCTCCCGGGCGAGATCCGAGGCGACGGCCTGGCTGGGGACCGGCGTCGACCTGGACGTGACCCCGAGAGACGCGGCGGGCGCGGAGAGGATGCTCCGCGTCGTCGCCGGGCACGCGGAGAGCAGGCCCACGGCGGACGGCCGCGTGCGCGTGACCGGCGATCTCGGCCGGCTCGCGGAGGCGGCGATCGCCGACGCGGCCATGCTGTACCGGGATCCGGACGTCAGGGCCGACGCCGGCCACCCCGGCGTCGGGGCGGCCCAGGCAGTCCACTCCTGGTGGCTCGTGTTCGACGGCCTCTCGCGGCGTTACGTGCAGGAGGGCAGAGCGGCGGAGGCCGCCTTCACGCGACTCGTCTCCACCAAGGTGCTCGAGCCCTCGTACAACTTCCGCGCCGTGACGGTCGAGGATCCCGACGAGTCAACGATCCACCTGGTCGTCCTGCTCGCCTTCTACATCGCGTACACGATCCTCTTCGGGCTCGCCATCATGTACCTCTTCGAGGGGCTCGGCATCGGCGCGCGACGCGGCGGCGAGAAGCTCGAGCACTGAGGCCCGGCGCCGTTACCCGATCTGCTCGGCCAGGTAGACCTCGAGGCCCATCTGCTCGATCTGCGTGAGCTGCGCCTCCAGCCAGTCGATGTGCTCCTCCTCGGCGGCGAGGATCTCCTCCAGCAGCACCTTGGTGCCTTCGTCCCTGGCCTCCACACAGACGCGGATGCTGGCGTTGTAGCCCTTCACGCCGTCGATCTCCTTGTCGAGGTCGTTGGCGTGCATCTTCGGCACCGTGTCCGCGATGTGCATGGGGTTGAGCTCGCTCACGATGGGACGACCCTCGAGATAGAGGATGCGCTCGATCAGCTTCTCGGCGTGCTTCATCTCGTCGATCGAGCGCTTCTTGATGGCCTCGGACAGTCGGTCGTAGTGCCAGTCCTCGCACTCCTCCGCGTGCACGAAGTACTGGCTGATCGCCGTGAGCTCCTCCGCGAGCCTCGCGTTGAGCTCGTCGATCACTCTCGCGTCACCCTTCATCGTCG
>JAKPOQ010000032.1 GCA_029547745.1 Actinomycetes bacterium | reverse complement strand
TTGCTCGCCGCCCGAGAGCTCCGATGGAAGGTGCCGTCCGCGCTCGGCCAACCCGACCCGGGCGAGGGCGGCTTGCGCCCGCGAGCGGCGCTCGTCCCCGCGCACGCCCCAGGGGACGAGCGCCGTCTCGACGTTCTCCTGCGCGCTGAGCGTGGGGATCAGGTTGAACGCCTGGAAGATGAAGCCGAACGCGCGGGTGCGCAACGTCGTGAGCTCACCCTCGCGCAGCTTCGCCAGGTCGCGACCGTCGAAGAGGACCTCTCCACCGGTCGGCCTGTCCAGGGCGCCCAGCATCTGGAGCAGCGTCGTCTTGCCCGAGCCCGTCGCACCCTGGACGGCGAGGAACTCGCCCTCGGCCACACAGAGGTCGACGCCGGCGAGGGCGGCGACGTCCCTGCGTCTCTGTACATACCGTTTGGTCACGTCTCTCAGCTCATACAGCATGCGATCCTCCTCCATCAGTCGACCCGGCGCAGGGCATCGGCGGGACGCAGGCGCGCCGCGCGCCAGCCGCCGAAGGCGCCGGCCAGCAATCCGCCGGCCACGGCCAGTCCCGCGGCGACGAGCGCAAGCTGGGCGCTCACCGGCGCTCCAAGTTGAACGGTCACCGTGTCGGCCGCCGCCGCCATCCGCTCCATCGGGCCGCCTGGCATCCCGGGTCCGCCAGCGGCCGTCGCGCCGTCGGTGACAGATCCGACGGCGGCCTCGAGCGTCGGCGACAGGGCCGTGATCAGCCGGGCGCCGCCGAGCCCGACCACGACCCCGGCGACTCCCCCGACGATACCCTGGACGAGCGACTCGCCCATGACCTGCCCGACGATCCTCCGGCTGCGCCACCCGAGCGCCTTGAGCGTGCCGAACTCGCGCACGCGACGCGAGACCGACGAGACCGTTACCAGGCTTGCGACCAGGAAGGCGGCTGTGAGCGCCGCGACGGCGAGCCATGTGCCGAGCTGGTCGGCGAGCTTCG
The DNA here is from genome assembly GCA_029547745.1 of Actinomycetes bacterium. GTDB lineage: Bacteria > Actinomycetota > Thermoleophilia > UBA2241 > UBA2241 > UBA2241. The sequence continues at coordinate 1,204 of JAKPOQ010000032.1, read as the reverse complement.
CGGCGCTGGCGAGCGAACCGGTGACCTGATCGGCGAGGTCTTCCGCCGTCGTCACCGTCGCCTTGGGGAACGCGGCCTTTATCGCCTTCTTGACCGCGACGATGCCGGCGGCGCTGTCGGCTTTCACATAGATCTGGCTGACGCCGTCCTCATCGGCGATCTTCTGCACGCGAGCCAGCGGCAGATAGAAGCTGGACGAACTCCCCGAGCCGGCGACCAGCCCGATGACCTTGTACTTCACGCCGTCGATCTTCTTCGTGTCGCCGACGGCGAGATCGTTCTGCCTCGCGTAGCCCCTTTCCACGAGCATCACCTTGGCGTTCCCCTCGTCACTCGTGAAGGTCCGCCCGTGGGTGATCGTCGCCGAGCTCAGGGGGCCGATGGTCTGATCGGTCACATCGACACCCGTGATGGTGAAGGACTGCACCGCGATGGGCGCCTGGGACGGCATCGTCTCGGTCTGTCTGCCGGACTGCTGGGGCTGTTGGCCGTCCTGCTGCGGCGTCATCTGCGCGAACTTGCCTTCGACGTGCATGACGCTCACGGTGAGCGCGCCAGTCGCGGAAGAGACACCGTCCAGGCTTGCGATCTGGTCGATCCTGCTGGTCGACATCGCCTGCTGGCCCGGGTTCGTCATGACGCGGTCGCGCGAGAACCTCTGGCCCTGCTCCTCGCGTTCGCCCGGGTTCATGCCGAAGCGCTCCGGACCGCCGCTGCCCTGCGCAGGGCTGCGCGTCACCGTGATGTCGGTGCCCACGCCGTAGAGCGACGCCAGGACTTCGTCCTGCGCCTCGCCGACACCGCGCGCGTACGCCGTCACGGTGACGACCAAACCGACGCCGACGGCGAGGCCGAGCGTCGTGAGCAGCGCCTGACGGCGCCGCCGGCGCAACTCGCGGAAAAGGTAGGTGAAGAACATAGGCTCCTCCTTGCGCGGCACACAGCCTTGCAGAGGCATGTGACGCGCGTTCGGCGCGTTCGGCGCGCCAGGTGCTCGTTCCGCGCAGAGTGCGCACGTCACACTCCACGGCACTTGTACGGCCAGCGCATGGGAGGCCCCTGAGCCCGCTCTGTGAAGCGCCTGTGAGTCCGCCCTCGAACGCGTGACTCAGGAGATTCACAGCGTGGTCACAGGAAATACCCCTAGAATCTCCTCGCATCCGCACAGGGAGCCCAGATGGAAGAGAACACGCGCATCCTGGTC
>JAKPOQ010000019.1 GCA_029547745.1 Actinomycetes bacterium | reverse complement strand
CTCGACTTCGGCGCGACCCTCGACCTGGACGCCGTCATCGACACCGTCGCGCGCCGCATCCGCGACGTCACCGGCGCTGACATCTGCGACATCCACAAGATCGACGGCGACGAGGTCGAGATCCTCGCCTCGGTCACGGCGACCGGCCACGCCAACGTCAAGGGGCGACGCTACTCGATCGCCGACTTCCGCACGTTCTCGGAAGCGCGCGCGACGCGCGCCCCCGTCTTGCGACCCGACGTGTTCGCCGACGTGCGCACGACGCCCCAGGAGCGCGCCGACGCAGAGGAATGGGGCTACGCAGCCACGGCCGACGTCCCCCTCATCGTAAGCGGCGACGTGATCGGCTTCGCCACCGTGTACCGCAACGAGCCGGGCCACTTCCCGCAGATGGACGCGGTCATCGGTCTCGCCCAGATCGCCGCCCAGGCGATCGCCAACGCCAGTCTCTACCGTGATCTGGACAACAACGCCCGACGGCTCGCCATGCTGTCCGAGTCGATGCTCGAACTGACATCCACGCTCGACCTCGACGAGGTGCTCGCACGGCTCGCGCGACGCCTCTGCGCCGCGATCGACGTGCCCGTCTGCCAGATCCACGTCCTCGAGGGAGAGGACCTCGTCACCGTCATGCGCCTCAACGAGGGCGTCGTGGAACGCGACCGCATCGGCTCGCGGTGGCCGCTTCGCGACGCGGGCGCGACCCGCGAAGTGATGCGCACCAGGCGGCCGACCGTCGTGAGATCGTTGGACGACCCGCGTCTCAGCGAGCGAGCGAAGAGACTGAGCACACGCGGGGACGACGATCATCCGATCCTGGGGAGATGCTGGGCCGTCCTGCCCCTCATCACGGGCGACGAGGTCATCGGCGTCGTCGAACTTGCCGAGACGAGGGGATCTGCCGAGACGAGGGAATCACGCGCCTTCACTGCCGAGACGAGGGAATCACGCGCCTTCACCTCCGATGAGCTCGAAGCGGCGGCTTCCATCTGCCACGCCGCCGCGATGGCGCTCACCAACGCCCGCCTGTTCGCGCAGGAGCAGGCCGCACGACGTGAGGCGGACGTGCTCAACGAGCTCGGCCGTGCGATCGCGGCCAGCCTCGACCTCGGCGAGATCGCCGATGCTACCGCGCGCCACCTGAAGGACATCATCGAGTTCGACGCCTTCGCGCTGATGCTCCAGACCGACGGCAAGGTCACCGATCTCATCACCGGCAGCGGCGAGCGGTACCCGTTCACGGCCGCTGACTTCAACGACATCGACCCCGGGTTCGGCCAGCGTTTGGCAAGAGAGGGCCTTCTTGTCCTCGACCTTCCCGACGAGAACCCGTTGCGACATCCTCATCCCGCCATGAGGACGTTCAGGCAGATGGTGGTCCTTGCTCTCCCGACGGATCCGGGGGTGGTCGGCATCGTCCTCCTCGCGAGCCGCAGCGACGCCGCCTTCGACCACCTGAACCGGGACATCCTGATGAGGGTCGCGTCACGACTCTCGCTGGCGGTCGCCAACGCGCGACTGTACGAAGAGAACAAGGCGATGCACCTCGGAAACCTGAAGGCGCTCTCCTCGACCCTCAACGCGAAGGACTACTACACCCTGGGGCACGCGGCGCGCGTCGCCGCCTACATGGTGATGCTCGGCGAGGAGCTTGGCTGGCCTGAGGAGCAGATCGAGTCGGTGCTGGAGGCTGCCTACCTGCACGATATCGGCAAGATCAGCATCCCGGACCGCGTGCTGCTCAAGCCCGGACGCCTGAACGACCGCGAATGGGAGCAGATGCGTCAGCACCCGGCGCTCAGCGCCGACATCATCCGGCCGCTGTTCCCTGAGGAGCTGGTGCTCGGCGTCCGCCACCACCACGAGAAGTACGACGGGAGCGGGTACCCGGACGGACTGAGCGGCGAACAGATCCCCTGGCTCGCGCGCGCGATGGCCGTGGTCGACGCCTACGACGCCATGTCATGCCGGCGACCTTACAAGGCGGCGCTCTCGTACCTCGACTGTCTCGAGGAGCTCGAGCGCTGCCGGGGGACGCAGTTCGATCCGGCGATGCTCGACGCCTTCCGCCGCGTGCTCGAGCGTGTCTTCGAGCGCCGTAACATGGCCGCCAGGGTGGCCGCGCAAGCCGCCGACCGCATCCCCGGCGAGTGGCACACAGCGTTGCACGGGCCCGAAGACGAAGGCGGCGAAGAATACCGGCGCATCGCCCAGGTGCTGCGCGAGGTCCGCGACGCCAACCCGCCGACGCGGTTCTTGACCACGCACTGCCGCCTCGACAGGCGGTACGTCATCGCCGTCGATCCCGAAGAGGACGAGGGCCTGCGCTCACACTTCGGCGACGAGGTCTTCGCCGACGACGACCTCAGACTCACCCTCGACGGTCGCGTCCCGGACGTCAACGTCCTTTACGCCGACGAGTACGGCGTGTGGGTGACGGGCCTGGCGCCCATCCGTGACACCGAGGGCAACGTCGTCGCCGCCGCGGCCGCCGACCTGCCGGCCATCGCAGGGCGCGCCGGCGAGTCGCTGACGGCCGACGCGCGGGCGTCCTTCGCCTCGATGTTGCAGCCGGCCGTCGTACGCGTGGGCCGGATCGAGCTCGACGCTATCACCGACGGACTTACGGGGCTGTACAACCATCGCTACCTGCACGAGCGCCTTCACGAGGAACTCGAACGCGCGCGTAGACTCGACTGCCCCCTCGCCGTCCTCATCTGCGACCTCGACCAGTTCGCGGAATACAACGAGCGCAGCGGTTACAGCGCCGGTGACGAGGCGCTCCGCGACGTCGCCCACATCATCGAGGAGTCGGTGCGCACCATCGACATCGCCGCCCGATACAGCGGTGAGGAGTTCGCCGTGGCGCTCGTAGACACGGCGCGCCCGGAGGCGCTCGCCGTCGCCGAGCGCCTCCGGGCGCGCCTCGAGCGCGCCGCACTCGGCGCGGACGGCGCGAACCTGACCGTGAGCATCGGCGTCGCGTGCTTCCCTGACGACGCGACCCGACGCGAAGAGCTCCTTGACAAGGCCAGCCGGGCGATGCGCGCGGCGAAGCGTCAGGGCCGGAACCGCGTCGTGTCGTTCACGTTTGACGACGCGGCCGACGAGCCACGCGCACGTCGCCGCGACGGCGCGTGAGCCCCTCGCGATCGAAGAGCTCGAGGAGTGATTGCGCGCTCCGCCGCCCAGAGGCAAGCGCATCGCGAAAACCCGCGAGCGTCACCTCGCCGTCGCCGGCCAGCATCGCCAGCAGCCGCTCCCGGGCTTCCGCGACGGCGGGCGTCGCGAACCACAGGTCCTTCTCGGTGCGGACGAGGTCGCCACGACGCGTAAGCGCGTCGAGCAGCGGCGCCAGCTCCCTCGCGTCGCGTCCGGTCGTCTCCGTCAGCGTCGCGAGCGTCGGTGGCGAGAAGGGCTCGGCAGCGATTCGTTCGAGGAGGACGGCGGCGAGCTCCCCCTGCGCCGACGAGAGCGTCCCGGACACGCCGGCCGCCGTGTAGCCACCTTCGGCGGCCGCGAGGCGGCCCTCGGCGACCAGGCCGTCCAGCAACGCCGCAGCGGCGTCAGGCGGCAGTCCGGGCACGGCAGCCGCGAGCTCGGACGCCGCGCTGAAGGGACGCTCGGGGCGCGCGGCCGCGTTGGCCGCCGCAAGGCGGGCCAACGCCTCGCGCGCCCGCTCGAGCGTCCCCGCCGCGAACCACCGCTCGCGGCCGCCGGCCCCAAGGCGTGCGGCCTCTCCGCGTGACACGAGCGAAGTCATCGCCGTCGTCGCCCCCTCCGTCGTGAAGCCCGCGCCGGCGACATCCCCAGCCGTCACTCCCGCGGTCCCGCGTTCCGCCAGCAGGAGACCGCAGGCCCGCTCGTCATCACCGACGGCGAGCGCCCTCAGGTACGCGGCGTGAGCCTCGCGACTGCGCCAGCGCCGCGGCGCGACGTCGAGGATGCGGCCCCCGCCCACCGTCTCGACCGGCGAGAGGGCGCGGAGGACGAAGCGGTCGTGCGCCTCGACGGCGGCCTCGCCGTCGAGGCGCACGACCGCCGGCGCCTCCGCGCCCGCCGCAATCTCCCGTCCCTCGAGGACCGTCAGGCGGGCGACGAACTGCGCCGTGCCGTGGTGCAGACGCAGGGGCGCGTCCGCGCGCAGCGGCCGCGCACCAGGAAGCACGCGCACCCAGGCGTCGAAACGCCGCGTCACGCGTGTCGGCGCTCCCCGGCCGATGAGCCACTGTCCGCGACCGACCTCCTCCGCGTCGACTCCTCGCAGGTTCACGCCGACACGGCCTCCGCCCATCGCGGTCTCGGTAGCCTGGTCGTGAACCTGGACGCTGCGCACCGTGGCCTTCCCTCCCCTCGGCTCGACGGAGACCTCGTCCCCGGCGCGCAACGCCCCTCGCCACAGCGTGCCCGTCACCACGGTCCCGATACCTTTGAGGGGAAAGACGCGGTCGATCGGCAGGCGGGCGGCGCCCTCGCGTCGTTCCCCGCGGACGCGACCCGCCACCTCGTCGAGCGCCGCCAGCAGGTCCGAGACGCCGCGCCCGTCGCGCGCGCTCACCGTCACCACCGGCGCGTCACGGAAGGGCGTCCCGGCGAGGAACGCCGCCGTGTCAGTCCTCACCAGCTCGAGCAGTTCATCGTCGACGAGGTCCGCCTTGGTGAGCGCGACGACGCCGTCGGTCACGCCGAGGAGGTCGATGACGGCGAGGTGCTCGACCGTCTGCGGCATGACGCCGTCGTCGGCCGCGACGACGAGCAGGAAGAGGTCGATCCCCGTCGCTCCGGCGACCATGGTGCGCACGAAGCGCTCGTGACCGGGGACGTCGACCACGCTGAGTCGACGACCGCTGGGGAGATCGAGCTCCGCGTAGCCCAGCTCGATCGAGATGCCGCGTTCGTGCTCCTCGCGCAGACGGTCGGTGTCCTTGCCTGTGAGGAGCTTGACCAGCGCGGTCTTGCCGTGATCGATGTGGCCCGCCGTCCCCAGCGTGAGGAACGGCTCCCCCGCGCCCACCGCTGCACCGCCGTCGTCCGTCGCCCGCACCGGGAGCCTCAGCCTCGCTCGACCTCCGCCACCTCGCCGCGCAAGGCGGCTCCGGCGACGGCGATGAGCTCGGCGACGTCGCTCTCGCGGATGGTGCGCGCGTCGAGCAGCAGGCGCCCCTCATGCACGCGGCCGACGACGGCCGGTCTCGCGGCGCGCAGCCGCGCCGCGAGACCCTCCACGTCGCCGTCCGGGGGCGTCACGGCGACCGCCGCGCTCGGGACCTCGGTCACCGGCAGGGCGCCGGCGCCGGCGCGGGCGGCGCTCTCGACGACCGCGGCGCTGCACGCCGGCGCCGCCGCGTCCAGCGCCGCGCACACGACCTCCGCCCGCGCCTTCACTTTCTCGAGAGGTTCGCTGAGCATGGTCAGCGTCGGGGTCCGCGCCACAGCCTCCTGCGGCGCGAGGTAGAGGCGCAGCACCACGTCCAGCGCCGCCAGGTCGAGCTTGTCGATCCGCACGGCCCGGGCGAGCGGATGCCGCCTCATCGCCGCGATCGTCTTCGCCTTGCCGACGGCGATGCCGGCCTGCGGCCCGCCGAGCAGCTTGTCGCCGCTGAACGTGACGACGTCCGCCCCGGCGGCCACGCTCTCGCGCGCCGACGGCTCGTCGGCGAACAGCTCGAGGTCGGCGAGGGCGCCGCTGCCGAGGTCGTCCACAAGGACGCCGTCGTGCCCGGCGGCGAACGCCGCCAGCTCGGCCAAGGTCGGCTCGGCCGTGAACCCGACGATGCGGTAGTTGCTCGTGTGGACCCGCAGCACAGCGCGCGCCTTCGCGCTCCAGGCGCGCTCGAAGTCGCGCAGGTAGGTGCGGTTCGTCGTCCCGACCTCGACCAGGCGCGCCCCGCTCTCGGCCAGGATGTCGGGGATACGGAAGCCGTCGCCGATCTCGACGAGCTGGCCGCGCGACACGAGCACGTCGCCGCCGCGGCCCACGGCGGCCAGGGCGAGCAACACCGCCGCAGCATTGTTGTTGACGACGAGGGCGTCTTCCGCCCCGGTGAGCGTGCAGAGGGCGTCGTGGACGTGGTCCTGGCGGGACGAGCGCTCGCCGGCGACGAGGTCGAACTCGAGATCCGTGTACCCGGAGGCGGCGCGGGTGACGGCGGCGACCGCCTCGTCGGGGAGGACGGACCGGCCGAGGTTCGTGTGCACGACGATGCCCGTGGCATTGATCACCCGCCGTAAC
>JAKPOQ010000012.1 GCA_029547745.1 Actinomycetes bacterium | reverse complement strand
CGGCGGTGGCGTTCGCAGGATGGGTCGCGGTCTCCGCCTTCGGCACGCAGACGGCCTACGCGCTGCCGATCTCGGCCGTCGGTCTCCTGATGGCCGTGCTCGTCGCCCAGAGCCGCGTCCAGGCGGGCATCCACACGACGTTCGAGGTCGCCACCGGGGCGCTGCTCGGCCTCGGCATCGGCCTGCTCGTCTTCCGCCTGTGGTACCCGCTGTGAGCGTCGGAGGCCGGGCGCCGAACGCCGCCGAGTCGCGGCTGCACGGGACGGCGGAGGAAGTTGCCGAGCGGGCTTGGGCGCCGTACTCGCGCTTCCCCGTCGGGGCCGTCGTCGTCGGGCCTTCAGGGCGGCGGTACCTGGGTGTGAACGTCGAGAATGCGTCCTACCCAGCGGGCATCTGCGCCGAGCGCGTCGCGCTCGGCGCCATGGTCACCGCCGGGGAACGCGAGGTGCGCACGGTCGCCGTGGCCGCTGCCGGGGGGCGCGACGTCGCGCCCTGCGGCCTCTGCCTGCAGGCGCTGGCCGAGTTCGGCGACCCGGTCGTCGTGTGTCGCGTCGGCGGGGAGGTGCGCGTCTTCACCCTGCACGAGCTGCTCACGATGCCGTTCACAGCGGCGGTCGGCGGCGCGTCCTGCCCGTGCGCTGACGCGCCGTCCCCGCGCTCGGGCGAGGCACAGCCATGAGTGCCGCGGGGACCTCCCCACCTGGCGGCGTCGCGGCGGCCGCGGACGCGGCGCCCTTCCGCTCCGGGTTCGTCGCTCTCCTCGGTCGTCCGAACGTGGGCAAGTCCACGCTCGTCAATCGCCTCGTCGGGCGCAAGGTGAGCATCGTGTCCGACCATCCCCAGACCACCCGTCGCCGCATCACCGGCGTCCTCGACCTGCCCGGCGTCCAGGTCGTCCTCCTCGACCTGCCCGGCTTTCAGCGGCCGTTCGATTCGCTCACTCGACGCATGCAGACGGCCGTCGACGAGGCCCTCCGCGAGGTCGACGCGGCCCTCGTGATGCTGAACGCCGTGGAACCGTTCGGCGGCGGCGACCGCTTCGTGCTGCAGGCGGTCGCCGCCGCCGGCCTTCCCAACGTCACGGTGCTGAACAAGGCGGATCTGCTCGACGGGCGCCGCCTTGGGGTGCGCCTCGAGGAGGCGCGCGCCCTTGCCGGCGGCGCCCTCGTCCATCCCGTCAGCGCGCTGCGCGGCGAGGGGCTCGACCAGGTGGTCGAGGCGCTCGCCGCCGCCATGCCGCCGGGGCCGCGCTACTTCCCCGAAGGGCAGTCGTCGGACCAGCCGCTCGAGGTGCTCATCGCCGAGCTCGTCCGCGAGCAGGCCTTGCGGCGCACGCGCGACGAGGTGCCGCACGCGATCGCCGTCGAGGTGGCGGCGGTCAGCGAGCGGGACGACCGCCCGCTCGTGGAGGTCGAGGCCTTCCTCATCGTCGAGTCGGAGTCCCAGAAGGCGATCGTCGTCGGCAAGGGAGGCCGTGTCGTCAAGGCGATCGGCAGTGCCGCCCGCGGCGAGATCGAGGCGGTCCTCGGCGTGCAGGTCTTCCTCGACCTGCGCGTCAAGGTGCGCCGCCGCTGGCGCCGCGACGAGCGCTACGTCGAGCGGCTGCTCTGAGCGATATACTCCAGGGCGTCGCTTCAACCATCTTCGCACGCCCCGCGGGAGGGACGGTCGTGCACGTCGAGGAACTGGCGAAGACCATCGACCATACGCTGCTGCGCCCGGACGGCACCGCCCAGGACGTGGAACGCCTATGCCGCGAGGCCGTCCAGTACCACTTCGCCGCCGTGTGCGTCTTCCCGTACTACGTGCCGCTCGCGCGCCACCTGCTGGGGACCGCCGACGTCAAGGTGTGCGCCGCCATCGCCTTCCCCTTCGGTGCCGAGGCGGCGCGCACCAAGGTGGTCGCCGCCCAGGAGGCGGTCCGCCGCGGCGCCGACGAGCTGGACGTGGTGATCAACATCCCCGCCATGCTCTCGGGCGACTTCACGCGCGTGCGCGACGAGCTCGCTGGCGTCGTCCACGCCGTCCATCTCGGTGCCGTCAACAGCGGCAAGGGGCCCGTCATCGTCAAGGCCATCATCGAGACCTGCTACCTGTCGCGGAAGCTGAAGAAGCTCGCCTGTGCCATCGTCGAGCAGGCCGGCTGCGACTTCGTCAAGACATCGACCGGTGTCGGTCCACAGGGGGCGACGGTCAAGGATGTGGAGCTTCTGAGGGACTGCGTCGGGGCGCACGTCGGCGTCAAGGCGTCAGGCGGCATCCGCACGTGGCGCGACGCGTCACGGATGATCAACGCGGGCGCGACGCGTCTCGGCACGAGCGCCGGGCCGGACATCGTCGAGGACTACCTGAGTACGACGGCGCCGGGGTCGCGCGCCGGCGGACGCGGCTGAGGCGCCATGAGGCGCGACGAACTCCTCGCCCAGGTGCGCTACGGGCCCGGTGGACTGGTGCCCTGCGTGGTCCAGGACGCCGCCAGCGGCGAGGTCCTCATGCTCGCCTACGGCAACCACGAGTCTCTCGCCGCCACTCTCGACACCGGCGAGGCTCACTTCTGGAGTCGCCGCCGCGACGAGCTCTGGCACAAGGGGGCGACGAGCGGCAACGTGCAGCGCGTCCTTGAGGTGCGTCTGGACTGCGACCACGACACCGTGCTGATGCGCGTCGCGCCGGCCGGACCCGCGTGTCATACCGGTCAGCCGAGCTGCTTTCGCGACGCCGCCAGCGGGGCGGCGTCGTGGCGGGTCGCGGACGAGGGCTCGAGCCGGGGCGTCGGCGGTTCCGCTACCTGATGAGCGCGTAGCTCAACAGGCCCGGCGGGATCGGCAGCCAGAAGTTGATGAGGCGGTAGACGAGCACCACGGCGACGGCGATCGCCGAAGGGACGCCGAAACCCGCGTAAAGGGCGATCATCAGACCTTCCACGGCTCCGAGGCCACCGGGCGTCGGCGCCAGCGACCCCACCGCATAGGCGATGATGTAACCGAGCACGAGGTAGACGACGCCGATGCGGAAGTCGAACGCGAAGAACGTCAGGTACAGGCAGAGCAGGTCGAAGAGCCAGTATCCGCAGGCGAAGAGGAAAGTACGGGGGATGGCGCCGGAGTGCGACGTCATGCGCCGCATGCCGGCGAAGAGGTTGTCCAGCCACTCGTCGACGTGCTCTTCCTTGACCGTCTCCCGCCGGGTGATGCGGTTCACGAGGCCGGCCACCTGACCCACCCGGCGGCGCATCTTCGTGGGCTGGTTGTAGAGGTAGATGCCGTATCCCGTCAGCCAGAGCAGGAGGGCGATGAGGAGGATGGCGGCGAGGTAGCTCGCGATCGACGCGCCGCGAGCGACGATGAGGTAGACGAGGGCGATGCCGAACAGGGCCCAGAGGACGACGTAGTTGAAGAACTGCTGGGCCGCGATCGCGACGAAGACCAGGCCGTGCGGCACGTTGCGGCGGCGCAAGGCGTTGTAGGTGACGATCCAGCCGGTGACGCCACCCGCCGACAGAAGATGGCTGACGGCGAGGCTCCCGACCGTGATCGACAACACGTCGCGGAGGCGCAAGTCGATGTCCAGGACGCAGAAGACGTAGCGCGTGAGGTTGGCGTAGGCGAGAAGGGCGCAGACCTCGAGGACGACGGCGAGCGCGAGGAGAGCGTAGTCAGCGCCCTGGACCAGGCCGAGGGTGTGCTCGGTGTCGACCAGACGGGGCAGGAGCAGGTAGAGCGCCGCCACGACGACCCCGAGCACGATGATGTTGCGGATCGTCTTGCGGATGGTCGACCTCCTGGGGCGGCGACTGCCGGCCAGCCCCGAACCCTACCATACGGGCGCCGGGCCTCTCTTCGGGCCCGGCGCCCCCGGCCGCTGACGGGCGCCGCGGCGCCCGTCAGCGGCCGGGGGCGCCGTTGACGCCTCGCGCCGCCTCGTGGCGCAGGGATAGGCCGGCGGGCGAAGAATGACCGAGCAACGGCCGGACCCGCAACGGCCCCGACGAGGATGGAGGGCGCTCACGGTGCGCGCGACCGCAGACCCTGAGTCCCGGCGCACGATCGGCGTGCTCACGAGCGGCGGCGATTCACCCGGCATGAACGCCGCCGTGCGCGCCGTTGCGCGGCGGGCGATCTTCAAGCAGTGCCGGGTGATCGGCTTCAACTGGGGCTTTCGCGGGCTCATGGAGGGCGACGTGATCGCTCTCGAGAGTCGTACCGTGGGCGGCGTCCTCGATCGCGGTGGGACCTTCCTCGGGACGTCGCGGAGCAAGGAGTTCGCAACGGCGGCGGGCCAGCGTCGGGCGGTCGCGACGCTCGACAGGTTCGGTGTCCAAGGTCTCGTCGTCATCGGCGGCGACGGCTCGCTGGCCGGCGGCCACGCCCTCGTTGAGCAGGGCGTCCAGGTCGTGGGGGTCCCCGCGACGATCGACAACGACGTCGGCGGCACCGACGTCTCGATCGGGTTCGACACGGCGCTCAACACCGTGCTCGACGCCATCTTCCGCATCCGCGACACGGCGTCCGCCCTCGAGCGCGTGTTCGTCGTCGAGGTCATGGGGAGGACGTCCGGCCAGTTGGCTCTGGCGGCGGCGGTCGCCGGTGGGGCCGACATCGTCGTGATCCCCGAGATCCCCTGGGACCACGTGGGCGCCGCGCGGGACGCGCTCGCGGGCCACCGCAACGGCAAGATGCACACCATCGCCGTGGTGGCGGAGGGGGCGGCGTCGGGTGAAGAGGTCGCCCGTCTTCTCAGCGCTCACATGCCGGGGATGGACGTCAAGGTCTCGGTCCTCGGCCACTTGCAGCGGGGGGGCCGCCCGACGGGGGTCGACCGCCTGGCGGCCAGTCGGTTGGGCGCCAAGGCGGTCGATCTGCTGCTCGACGGGATGACCGACGTGATGGTGGGCATGGACGGCCCCAACCTGCAGACCGTGAGCCTGACCTACGCCGCCTCACAGAAATCGGCGATCAACCCGGAGCTCTACCAGCTCTGCCGGGTGCTCGCCCTCTGACCGGCGGCGCGCCGCCGGTCAGCGTCCCTGCCGCTCTTCTTCGAGGATCATCCGCTCGAGCGCGCCCCGTCTGATCCAGCTATAGGCGACGCAGCCCGGGACGCTGCCGAAGAGCGGGATCGCGCACAGCACGACCCATCCCCAAGCACGGGCCCGGATCGTGACGAAGAGGCCATAGAAGTACGTGGCCACGGCGCCCCCGAACCACGAGACCTGGATCATGAGCAGGACGATCGCCGGCAGCAGGTCGTACGGAAGCGCGCGCAGGACCGCGTCAGCGAACACCAGGACCAGGGTGATCGCCGACATGAGGAAGAGCGTCGCGAGACGCTTCAGCTCGGCCTTCAGCGTCGGGTCGAGCACCTCGACGGGCTGCGGTTCGGAGCGCTTTCGCTCGCCTGCCACGATGGTCCTCGCCTCCTCGCTGCGCGTCGCGTCGCCGGCGATTCTCACTGGTGGTGATGGAGAGCGCAACCGGGGATGCCGATGCCGTGGGGCGCGTGTCCCTCTCGATGAAGAAGAGGTTCAACTGCGTTCAGGTGAAGCCTGACGGCGGTCTGTGGCTGTAGTAGAAGGGGCGCCTCAAGTCATGGTTGAGGGACGCCGAGCAGTGCCAGCAAGCACGGACAGACCGTGCTCATGAGAGAGCATCGACCTTGACTTGAGGGTTACCGCGACGCGCTTCCTTACGGCGGCTCATGGACCTGACGGTGGACCGTGAGGGGATTGCGAGCGCCGCCGGGATGGTCTTGAATGCGCCTACGAACGTGACAGTCGAGCGCTCCGGCGCCACGCGCATACGTTCTCCCCTCTCCACCTGTTCCACGGGTCCGCGATGGTTGGACGGCAGAACGATGTCATCAAGGCGACGTCGTCAGGAGATCGGGGGGCGGGTCGATGCGGACGGAGCGCCACCCGCTCTTCGGGTACGGGGCGCGCCACTGCTCGGGGGAGCCTGGACGAAAGGACGACGTGGTCGGCACGAGGTGTCATGTCCAGATCGCGCTTTTCGCCTTGGCTGTCGCGGTGGCGACTGTGGTCGCCGTCGCACCGGCGAGAGCTTCGGCGACCTCGTTGGAGCAGCAGCTGCGCGGCACGCGCGCGGAGCTTCGCCACGCGAAGGCCCATCTCGCCGGCGCGCGGGAGACCTTGGACGCCGCTGTCACTGCGCATCAGAAGCGTGGTTTGGGCAGCCTCGTCCTCGAGGTACGCAAGGCGCGCCATGGGGTGCGCTTCTGGACCGCAGTCGTCGACGACCTGCGCGCCGAGCGGGCCCGGAGGGCGGCCGTCAAGGCAGGCGCCGGCGGCGGTGACTGGAAGACGCTGTGTCGGCGCGCGGCCACTAAGCACGGGGTCAGCGCCGACGGCCTCTACCGGCTCTTGATGATGGAGTCGGGAGGAAGGGCGCGGGCCGTCGGCGCTGGTCGCTACTACGGGCTCTTCCAGTACACGCTCTTCACCTGGAGGAGCGCCTGGAATCCTTGGCGCGGCCGTGACGTGTTCGACGGAGCCGCGCAGATCGAGGCCAGCGCGTATGCCGTCAGTAAGGGCATGGGATACTCGCTCTGGGGCAATACGTATCCAGTCGCCTTCTGACGCACGTCGCGGCCACCAGGGGTACACGGTCGCTGTCCGACGAGGTCCGGGCGCTCCCGGCGTCGCTGCGTCTCGCGCGGCAGCTGACGAGGCAGTAGCATAGGTCGCTCCTACGTGCCGAAGTGGCGGAACTGGCAGACGCGCCGGACTCAAAATCCGGTCCCGTTCACGCGGGGTGCGGGTTCGACCCCCGCCTTCGGCACCACTCCCCGGGCGAGAGCGCGGCGCACCGTGTCACGGCTGCCGTCTCGCATCTCGTCTGGTAGCATTGCTCGACGGCCAACCACACGGGAGTGCGCGCGCCATGACGGTGAGGATCCTTGGGCTGAACTGCAGCCCGCGCGACAATTCGAACAGCAGCATCCTGCTCGATGAGTCCTTCAAGCGGCTGCACGAGAAGTATCCGGGCGAGGCCGAGACCGAGGTCGTCCATCTCAGGGACCTCCACATTCAGCCGTGCAAGGCGTGCAACGTCTGCGGCAAGACCAAGGACGGCCGGTACATCCCGTGCGTGCAGGCGGACGAGGACGACGCGAAGATGGTCCTCGACAAGATGCTCGCCGCCGACGGGATCTGCGTCGCCACTCCGGTGTACTTCGGCCTGCCCAGCGACTTGTTCGCGAAGTTCGTCATGCGTACGCGTCCGTTGCGCCATCAGGACTTCGCCCTCGCCAACCGCGTCGTCGGCGTCATGGCGATCGCCGGCCGGCGGTCGGGAGGCGCCGAGACGACCATCATCGCCACGTGGTTGCCGTTCATCCGCAACGGCTGTCTGGTCGTCGGCAACGGCACCAGCACCTGCCAGTTCGGCGCCTACGGCTGGGCGAGCGGTCGCGGTCATATCCTGAGCGACGAGTGGGGGCTCGAGCAGGGCTTCGAGGTCGCCGAGCGCGTGTTCACCGTGGCGAAGGTCTTCCAGGCGGGTGTCCGGGCGATCGACTTCAAGAACCCGATGGTGTTCTCGTACGCGGCAGGGACACGGCCATGATCGGGCGCGGGCCGGCGCTTCGCCGCTGACCCACACTGCGACCAGGGACGGCGGCCCGATCGAACGTTCGGCCGGCGCCTTACCACAGGAGACGACAGATGAGCGATGCCGAGACCATCCTCGAGTTCATCAAGGAGGAGGCCGACCTCGACGACGACGTCGAGCTCGACGTGGACACGTCCCTCTTCCGCGACCAGCTCCTCGACTCCATGAACCTGACCAGCTTGATCGCCTTCCTCGAAGAGACGTTCGGCATCCGTGTGAAGCCGATGGACATCGTCTACGAGAACCTCGACACCGTGAACCATATGCTCGCATACATCGCGCGCAAGAAGGCAGGCGATGCCTGAAGCGCTGAGGACCACTGTGGACGAGCCAGTCCAGGGGCCCGCTCTGGCAGATGTCGCGAGGCCGGAGCGTCAGAGCGCCGGGGACGCGGCGCCGCAGGGCGGCGCGGCGTCTACAGACGCCGCGCCGAAGGACGCGGCGCCGCGGACGAGCAGGCTGTTCTACGGCCTCGGTCTCGGTCTGCAGACCTTGCTCTGGTTCCTGCTCTTCCTGGCCATCGTGGTCGCAGTCGCCGTCGGCGGCGAGCTCACCGAGTTCCGCTACGTCGGCTTCTGAGGGCGCCCCGGCTCC
This sequence comes from Actinomycetes bacterium, assembly GCA_029547745.1. Lineage (GTDB taxonomy): Bacteria > Actinomycetota > Thermoleophilia > UBA2241 > UBA2241 > UBA2241. Next base: position 1,661 of record JAKPOQ010000012.1, on the reverse strand, counting down.
TCCTCGCGACGATGACGCACGCGGACGATGACGTACGTCGCGGATCACCCACGCCGGGGACGACGTACGTCGAGGATCACCCACGCCGGGGACGACGCACGCGATGATGACGCACGCTGAGCACACGGCGACCGGTGCGCCGCTCATGACGGACGCGGTCAACGGCTTGCGCGAGCGGGCGGCGGCGCGACCGCAGGCGACGCTGCTCGTCACGCGGGGGCGCACCTATGGGTATGCGTCGTTCCTGAAGCGGGCGCTGGCCGTCGCCGAGGGGTTGGCTGCGGCCGGCGTGGGCCGCGGCGCGCGCGTCGCCCTCTTCCTCGAGGACTACGACCAGTTCTTCGTCGCCATGATGGGGGCGTGGCTCGCCGGCGACGTCGTCGTTCCCCTGAATGTGAGCTTGCCCCGACGCGACGTGGATCGGCTGATCGCCAAGGCGCAGCCGCACGCTCTGCTCCTGTCGAGTGACGAGGCGTGCCTGCCGGACGGTGAAGGCCGACAGGCGGGCACGCCGTTGCGGCTGGTGATGACCGCGGACGCCGACGGGCGTGTGGCGGGACTGCGGCCGGCGGGCGCCGGTACGGCGCCCTCGGCGCCGTGTCCGGCGCCCGCCGGCGACCTCGAGCCGGTCCGGCCCGACGAGCTGGCGATGATCATGTTCACGTCGGGCACCACCGGCGTCCCCAAGGGCGTCTGCCAGACACTGCGCGCGGTGTCTGAGAACGCCGGCCTCGTGGCCCAGGTCCTCGGGCTCGCCGCCGACGACCGCATCTTCATCAACACGCCGCCGTACTTCACGAGCGGCATCTGTCACTTCCTCACGCTCATGGCGGCCGGCGGGGGCGTCGCCGGCCAGCTCGGCTTCTACTTCGGCGAGGGCCTCCTCGACGAGATGGAGGCGCAGGGCTGCACAGGGTTCGGCGGCGCCCCGGCCCATCTCGTGCGAGTGGTCGAGCCGCTGGAGGCGCCGCGCGAGCACCCGTTCCGGTTCTGGGTGAGCTCCGGCGACCATCTGCCGCTGCACGTCATCGACAAGGCGCGTCGCGTGCTGCCGGGCATCGCGCTGTTCAACATGTACGGGCTTACCGAGGTCTCGGGTCGTCTCTGCGTGCTGCTGTCGGAGGAGCTCGACGAGCGCGAAGGCTCGGTGGGGCGCCCGATCGGCGCGATGACGGTGACGGCGCGCGACGCCCGTGGGGCGGCCGTCCCGGCCGGCGAGACGGGCGAGCTGTACGTCACCGGCCCGCTCGTCATGCAGGGCTACCTCGACGAGCCCGAGATCACGGTTCGGACGCTGACCGAGCACGGGCTGCGCACCGGCGACTTCGGGCACGTCGACGCCGACGGGTACGTCTGGGTCGCCGGCCGCCAGGACGACATCATCAAGCGCGGTGGCGAGAAAGTCTCGGTCGTCCATGTACAGGAAGCCCTGCTCGCCCTGGGCCGCTTCCACGACGTCGCCGTGATCGCCGTCCCGGACGAGATCCTCGGCCACGTGCCGGTCGCGTTCGTCGTCCCGTGCGAGCCGGACGGCTTCCGCGGCAGCCGCGTGCTGCGCGAGCTCCGCGACGTCCTGCCGTCGACGTCGCTGCCGAGTCGCATCGTCGCCGTCGAGCGCATCCCCCGCACGGGATCGGGCAAGGCGGTCCGCGCCGAGCTGC
>JAKPOQ010000190.1 GCA_029547745.1 Actinomycetes bacterium | reverse complement strand
AGGCGATCCCGGCGGACGGCGAGCTCGACCCCGAGACCGTCTTCCACGCCCTCGAGCCGTTCCTGGCGCGGCGGCCGCCGCGCCGGCGCCGGCCCGTGCCGCCGCCGGCGCCGCGTCTGTCGGCGCCGCCCGAGGCCGCGTCCGAGCTGCCGGTGCGCCCGCCCGTGTTCTGCCCGGGCTGCGCGCACCGGGCGGTCTTCGCGGCCCTGCGGCGCCACGACCTCGCGCCGCTCGGCGATATCGGCTGCTACACGCTCGGCGCCCTGCCGCCGCTCCTCGCCCTGGAGAGCTGCCTCTGCATGGGGGCGAGCATCGGCATGATGTCGGGCTTCAACAAGGCGGCGGGACGCAAGGCCGCGGCCGCCGTGATCGGCGACTCGACCTTCTTCCACTCCGGTGTGCCGGCCCTGATCGACGCCGTCTACAACGAGCACGAGGGGCTGGTGCTGGTCCTCGACAACCGCACTACGGGGATGACCGGTCATCAGGGCCACCCCGGTACGGGCCTGCATCCGGACGGCAGCGAGGGTCCCGCGGTCGACCTCGAGCGCCTCTGCGCCGGCATCGGTGTGCGCTGCACGACCGTCGATGCCGGCGACCACCAGGCCCTCGAGGCGGCGATCGCGCGGGAGGTCGTGCGCCCCGGGCTCGGCGTGATCGTCGCGCGGGCGCCCTGCGTGCTCATGACGCGCGGTCGCGCCGAGACGGTCGTCGTCGACGAGGGACGGTGCAACCTGTGCGGTCTCTGTCTCGACCTCGGCTGCCCGGCGCTCGCGCCGGGCGAGACGGCGGTCGCCATCAGTGAGGCCTGCACGGGATGCGGGCTCTGCGTGAACGTCTGCCGCCGCGGCGCGCTGGCGCTCGCGCCCGCCGAAGGCAGCGAGCCGTGAACGGGGCGACGACCGTCTCGCTCGTCGGCGTCGGCGGCCAGGGTATCCTTCTCGGCGCCCAGGTCCTCGCCGAGGCGGCCATGGCGGAGGGCCTCGACGTGAAGGCGAGCGAGGTCAAGGGCATGGCCCAGCGGGGCGGCAGCGTGCTCTCGACGGTGCGCTTCGGGCGTCATGTGTACTCCCCGGTGGCGCGGCACGCCGACATGGTCATCGCCACCGAGATGCTCGAGGGCCTGCGTGGCCTTGCCCTTCTGGGGACAAGGGGCACGCTCGTGTGCTCGTCGATGCGCATCGCGCCGGCGAGCGTCTTGCGCGGCGAAGAGGCGTATCCGGACGAGGAAGCCCTGAAGGCCGCGGCGCGCGGCATCCGGCTCGTCGTCGTCGACGCCGAGGCGCTCGCCCGTGAGGCCGGCGACCGGCGCGCGGCGAACGTCGTGCTCCTCGGCGCCGCGAGCCTCGCCCTTCCCATCTCGCCCGCGTCCTGGGAGCGCGGCCTCACCGCCGCCCTTCCAGGCAAGGTCATCGACGTCGACCGCCGCGCGTTCGCCCTGGGGCGCGACGCGGGCGCCGGGCAGGAGGCCGTCCCGTGAAGGTAAGGCAGCTCACCGTCTTCCTCGAGAACCGCAGCGGCCGTCTGGCGGAGATCGCCGACCTGCTGGGCCGCGCGGGCATCAACATCCGCGGCTTCTCCACCACCGAGGCCGCCGAATACGGCATCGTGCGTCTGATCGTCGCCGAACCGGAACGGGCCCGAAAGCTGCTCCACGACGCCGGTTTCACGACGCATGTCTCGCCCGTGATCTGCGTGCGCGTGCCGGACGAGCCCGGCGGCCTCGCCGGCGTCCTTCGTGAGCTCGCCGCCGCCGGCGTGTCGGTCGACTACCTGTACAGCATCTCGTTCCAGGACGTCTGCTTCGCGGTCCGCGACGTCGACCGCGCCGTCGAGCTGCTCAAGGACAAGGTGACGCTGCTCACCGACGAGGAGGTGGGGGCCCTGTGACGACCCACCGGGTTGAGGGTGGCGAGGAGGGCGCCGAACGATCACCCCTCGCTGCCGCCACGCGGGAGGAGCGCCTCGTGCCGGACGCCGCCGGCGGGCTGCTGTGGCAGCCGACGGCCGAGACGCTGCCGACGGCACGGCTCGCTGAGCTGCAGATGGGACGTTTGCGAGAGACCCTGCACAGCGCGTACGCGCACGTGCCTTTCTACCGCAGGAAGCTCGACGAGCTCGGCATCGCGCCCGAGGACGTCCGCTGTCACGGCGACGTGGCCGACCTGCCCTTCACGACCAAGACCGACCTGCGCGACCACTACCCCTTCGGCATGTTCGCGCGTCCGCGGGGCGAGATCGTCCGCGTCCATGCGAGCTCGGGGACGACCGGCAACCCAACGACGGTCGGGTACACGCGCGAGGACATCGACACCTGGTGTGACCTCGTCGCCCGGGCTCTCGCCGCCGCCGGGCTCAAACCGGGCGACCTTCTGCAGAACGCGTACGGGTACGGGCTGTTCACCGGGGGGCTGGGCCTGCACTTCGGCGCCGAGCGCCTCGGATGCACGGTCGTGCCCATCTCCGGTGGGAACACCGAGCGGCAGCTCAAGATCATGCGGGACTTCGGCGCCACCGCTCTGAGCTGTACGCCTTCGTACGCCATGCACCTGGCGGAGGCAGCGCGTGATCGCGGTCTGGGGCCCGAGGACCTCCCGGTCCGCGTCGGGGTTTTGGGCGCCGAGCCGTGGACCGACGAGCTGCGGGCGCAGATCGAGGCCGGGCTCGGCATCGACGCCCTCGACATCTACGGGCTCTCCGAGATGGGCGGTCCCGGCGTCGCCTTCGAATGCCTGGGCAAGGCGGGCATGCACGTCAACGAAGACCACTACCTGGTCGAGGTCGTCGACCCCGACACGCTCATGCCGTTGCCGGAGGGCGAGGTGGGTGAGCTCGTGCTCACCACCTTGAGCCGGCGGGCTCAGCCGCTGATCCGCTACCGGACGCGGGACCTCTGCAGTGTGAGCTCGGACCCCTGCGTCTGCGGCCGCACCGCCATCCGCATGAGCAAGCCGATTGGGCGCAGCGACGACATGCTCATCATCCGCGGGGTCAACGTCTTCCCGAGCCAGATCGAGGAAGTCCTCATGGGCATCCCCGAGATCGAGCCCCACTACCAGATCGTCGTCGACCGCAGAGGCTACCTCGACGTCATCGAGGTCTGGGTCGAAGTGGGCGAGGACATCTTCGCCGCGACGATGGGTGACCTCGAGCGCTTCCAGCGCAAGGTGCAGGGAAAGATCGCCAATGTGCTGAACATCCAGGTCGCCGTCAAGCTCAAGGAGCCGAAGACCATCCAACGGTCCGAGGGCAAGGCGGTCCGCGTCGTCGACCGGCGCAAGCCGCTCTAGGCGCCGGCGCGAGCCCGGCGCCGCGGGCGGCTATACTGGTCTCCGTGAGCCACGCGATCTCGACCCTTGCTCCTCTCCATGGTCTGCGCGTCGACCTCTCGCGCGGCATCGCGACAGCCGAGGAGTCGTCCGCCGACGTCGCCCGGGCCTACCTCGGCGGTCGCGGGCTGGGCGCCTGCATCGCCCTGCGCGAGCGGCTGTACGAAGTGGAGCCGCTCGCGCCCGAGAACCTGCTCATCTTCGCGCCAGGCCCGCTGACGGGCACCGACGCCCCGGCTTCGGGGCGCCACAGCGTCACCGCGCGTTCGCCGCTCACAGGGACGCTCTTCGACGGCAACTCCGGGGGCAGCTTCGGCGTGGCGCTGCGCGGCCTGGGCATCGACTACCTCGTCGTCGCCGGGGCCTGCGAGACGCCGTCCTGCCTCGTGATCGGCGGAGACGCCGGCGGGGAGGGCGCCGCCGGCGGCGCGCGCGGGACGGCCGCGGGCGCCCGCGGCGCGGCCGTCGGCGAAGTCCTCGCCGCGCCCGACGGGGTCCAGGTCGCCCTGCTCCCCGCGGGCGAGCTGTGGGGCATGGAGGTGCCCACCGCGCTCGCTCGCCTGCGCGACGCCCATCCCGGCGCCGAGGCCAGCGTCATCGGCCCGGCCGGCGAGCGCGGCGTCCTCTTCGCCTCCATCGTCAACAATCGGGGACGGTCGATCGGACGCGGCGGCTTGGGGGCGGTGATGGGCGCCAAGCGCCTCAAGGCGGTGGTCGTCGCCGACCACGGCCGCCATCGCCCGGTGGTCGCCGATCCGGACCGGCTGTCGTTCGTCGCCTATGAGGCCGAGAAGCTCCTCAAGGCGAACCCGATCACGTCGCAGGCGCTGCCCGAGTTCGGGACGGCGGTGCTCGTGAACGTCCTGAACCAGGCTGGTGTCCTGCCGACGCGGAACTTCCGCGCCTCGCAGTTCGAGCATGCCGCGGCCATCTCTGGCGAGTCGTTGCGGCGCGACTTCCTCCAGCGCCGCGCGGCCTGCCGCGGATGCGGCATCGGTTGCGCGCGGCGCACCTCGACCGGCGACGCCTCCGGCGAGGGGCCCGAGTACGAGAGCATCTGGGCCCTCGGCGCGGCCTGCGGGGTCGGCGACCTCAAGGCGATCGTCGAGGCCAACTACGCCTGCAACCGCGCCGGGCTCGACACCATCACCATGGGCTCCACCATCGCCTGCGCCATGGAGATGACGGAGGAGGGCGTGCTGCCCGATGGGCCGCGGTTCGGCGACGCCGCTGCGGTGATCGCCCTCTGCGCCGCGACGGCGCGCCGCGAAGGGCTTGGCGACGAGCTCGCCGAGGGATCGGCGCGCTTCGCGGCGCGCCTTGGCCGTCCCGAGCTCAGCATGTCGGTCAAGTCCCTCGAGCTGCCGGCCTACGACCCCCGTGGCATGACGGGACAGGGGCTCGGGTTCGCGACCTCGAACCGCGGCGGCTGCCACCTGCGCGCCAACATGCTCAACCCCGAGATCCTCGGCGTGCCCAAGATGATCGACCGCTTCGCGACGCTCGGCAAGGCCGGCCTGCTCATCAATCTGCAGAACCTGAATGCAGCGCTCGACTCGCTGTCGCTGTGCAAGTTCACCGGCTTCGCTTTGAAGGAGGACTACTACGCCCGCCTCTTGAGCGCCGTGTGGGGCGAGACGGTGGAGCCGCAGGAACTGCTGCGTGTCGGCGAGCGCATCTGGAACGCGGAGCGGCTCTTCAACCTGGCGGCCGGCTTCACGCGCGCCGCCGACACGCTGCCGCGGCGGCTCCTCGAGGAACCGGTCCCGGCCGGCCCGGCTGCCGGTCGCGTCGTCGACCTGGAGCCGATGCTGGCGGAGTACTACCTCGCGCGAGGGTGGGACACGGACGGGCGCCCGCGGGCCGGCAAGCTGGACCGTCTGAGCCTCTCGAGTGCGGCCGTGACCGCGGGCCTGACCGCCGGCGAGGCTGGTCCGACGCGGTCGTCGTCTGCCCCGGTCCCATCTGCGGCGGCGCACGGGCCCGGGGCCGCCGCATGACCTCCGCCGTCCTCGAGCAGTTCCAGCGTGTCGGCCGGGACCTCTTCGTCGCCGGCCTCATCAGCTCGCACGGCGGCAACATGAGCGTCCGCCAAGGCGACCGCATCCTCATCACGCGGCGCGGCTCGATGCTCGCCCATCTCGAGGAGCGCGACGTCGTCGACATCGGCCTCGAGGAGAACGACGCCAACGTCGCCCTCGCCTCGACGGAGATCGTCGTGCACCGCGCCATCTACGCCGCGACGTCGGCGCTGGCCGTCGTCCACACCCACCCCCCGTACGCCATCGCCCAGTCGCTGGTCAAGGACGAGATCGTCCCCATGGACTCCGAGGGCTCGTACCTGCTGCACAAGGTCCCGGTGGTCGCGGCGCAGCTCACCGCCGGGTCGTCCGAGGTCGCCGAGCTGTTGCCGCAGTGGCTCAAGGAGTACGACCTCGTGATGCTCCGCGGCCACGGCCCGTTCGCCATCGGCCACCTGCTCGAGGAGGCCTACCAGCTCACCAGCGTGCTCGAGATGACCTGCCGTATCCTCACGATCAGCGAGGCGATGGGCGGCGAGGTCAAGGAGTACCGTAAGGGCAGCGAGCGCTACGGAAGTTGGTAGGGGCGGGTGCTTGCGCGTGTCGACGCGGCTGATGCTGCCCCGTGCAACCCCGTTCCGGCGGTCGTCGACACAGATGACGCCAGCGGGACTCGGTCGGACCTTTGCGTGCATCGTGCTCAGTCAGGTGCGGTCGAACGCCACACCTGACTGAGCTGCATGCTGGCGGATCAGTCCACCTGGTAGATGCGCACGAGGGTCGCGTACATCTCCTTGTCACCTTGATAGTACGATCGCTCGTCGGACGCTACAAACGTGTGCTCGACATCCGGAGCTCCGAAGCCCCCGCCGTGCCACCAGTCGCCGTAGCCGGGCATGCCCGAGACGAGTGAGAAGCTCGTCATGTCTTGGAGGCGTAACGCGCGGATGTCGACGACCCAAGGCCTGGACCCCCGGTTGTCGGTGTAGAAGAGGTACCCTCCGACGAAGACGGGATCAGAGGCCTGGTGGCCGACCAGCCATACCTGGCCTGCGGGGTTGCGGACGTACAACTCGGGGAATTGAGCCTCCGGCAGCGCGAACGGCGCCCATGCGAGCCAACCGTTGCGCCACGCCGGCCAATGCGAGAGCGGGTGCTCGTTGGCGACGTCGATCGCTGCGAGGCGTTCGCCGCTGCCGAGGCGGAGCACGGCGAAGCGCGCCCGTGGTCGCGGAAGGTCAGGGATCTCCATGACGACGGCGACACCGTCTTTGAGGGTCACGGTCTGGAGGTCGCCGTCGGAGTGGTAGAGGAGTCGCGTCTGCGTCTTCTCGCGCCTGCTGGCGAGATCCCGCTCCACAGCGCGAGCATCGAAGCGGTGTGGAGCCGTCGGCGTCGCGCTCGTCCAGACAAGTCGGGATCCGTCCAGATCGAACAGCGGACGCCGCGCCCCGCCGGTACTCGCCTGGGCGACCAACCGCGCCCTGCCGAGTTTCAGGCCCGATCGGAGAGGGGCGGCGTACAGCCTCCAGGGAACGTCCTTGACCAGATCGTCCCCGGGTCCGAGTTCTTCCCAGGCGAGCCAAGTATCCGAGACACGCACCCCGGAGATCCAGAAGCGGCGGCCGCTCACGGCGTGTGGGAGGATCACTTTCGGCGTTCCCGCCCGCACGGGCACCAGCCAGACACTGTCGTTCTTGCCGTCGTAGCGCTGCAGACACAGCGTAGTGTCCGAGTAATCGCACACACTCCACAAACCGGTCCGCTCAAACTCACGGTAAGACAGCTTGAGAGGATCAGCAGAGACGTAAATCGACCTCGCGTCGTCTGAGCGCGCCACCTCGAATCCGTCCCGCGTCGGCGTCGCGGCCGCCGAAGGCGGCGCTGACGTCGCGGGCAGGTCCGTATGGCCGCATGCGGCGAGTGTCACGAGCATCAGGATCGTGAGGCCCAACGTCAGTCGAGCCCGCCATCGCGTCCTTGTTTCTTGGCGCCTCGGGTTCAGTAGACCACCTGTTTGTTCGCGCTTGCCGTCACGCCTCCGGCGACCGTGGTCTTGTCGTACCTCTTGCGGCCGTAGGTGTCGCCTCCGCCGCTCTGGTATTCGTTCTCCGGATAGGGGTCATCCAGGTAGATGTAGCCGAAACGCCAGTCGTAGCCTCGACCACAGACGATGTGGCCAGCATGGTCGAAATTGTAGTTGGGCCAGGTTGTGCCGACGATCCTGAGTCCGTCGCTGGCCGTAGGCGCAATCTCGGGCCGGGACGCCAGCCACATCTGGAACTGCGCTTCGCAACGGCTGAAGTATGCCTGCGCATCGGCTGGGATTGTCTAGGTTGGATCATCTTTCATGGCGTCGTCGGCGCCTGCCGGGAGCGTCAAGCAACACGAGGTTCACATTTTGATGGGGCAGTCGTCGCGCCGCGCGGGCAGCCGTCCGAGGTCGCCGAGCTGCTTCCGCACTGGCTCAAGGAGTACGACCTCGTGATGCTCCGCGGCCACGGCCCGTTCGCCATCGGCCACCTGCTCGAGGAGGCCTACCAGCTCACCAGTGTGCTCGAGATGACCTGCCGTATCCTCACGATCAGCGAGGGGATGGGCGGCGAGGTCAAG
>JAKPOQ010000080.1 GCA_029547745.1 Actinomycetes bacterium | reverse complement strand
GGACGAGCGTGGACGTGCGCACACTGGCGGAGATGGTCGAGGGTCTGCGCCTCGGCGCGGGGAAGGAGGGGCGGCAAGGAGTCGGCGAGGTCGAGCCGCCGATCGAGTTCCGGGCGCCGAGGGAGGGCGATATCCGGGCTTCGCAGGCGGATATCGCCCGGGCGCGGCGCCTGCTCGGGTACGAGCCCGTGACCAGCTTCGCCGACGGGCTCGCCGCCACCTACGCCTGGTACACCCGGCACACTGCGGCAGGGGTATCCTGAGGGCGTGGACGGTGGTCGGCACGGCAGGGCCGGCGTGGCCCGCGGCGGCGAAGGCGCGATGAAGCGCACGAGGGCGAAGAAGGCGCAGACGCGGTGAGCAGCGCATGGCAGATCAGTGTCGGGGGCGTGAAGGTCGGCGGCGGCGCGCCGGTGATCGTGCAGTCGATGACCTGCACGCACACCGGCGACGCCGAGGCGACCCTGACGCAGGCGCGCGCGCTTGCGGCCGCGGGCTGTGAGCTCGTCCGCGTGAGCCTGCCGACGGCGGGGGAGACGGACGCCTTCGCACGCGTCGTGCGCGAGGCGCCGGCGCCGATCATCGCCGACATCCACTACGAGTGGCGTCTCGCCCTCGCGGCGATCGAGTGCGGGGCCGCCGGCGTGCGGGTCAACCCGGGGACGCTGGGCGAGAAGCACCTGCGCGAGGTCGTGCGCGCGGCGGCGCAGCGGGACCGGGTGTTCGGCGGTGGCGGTAGGGAGGTCCCGGGGCCGGTGGCGATGCGCATCGGCGTGAACGCCGGATCGCTGCCGCGCCGCCTGCGGCCGGCGGCAGCCGCCGGCCCGTCCGGCCGCGCGGCTGCAGAGGGCGCGCGTTCGGGCGGCGCGACCGCAGAAAGCGCGACGCAGCGCGGTCGCGTGCCGCACGGAGGGACGCAGCGCGGTGCCGTCGACGCTCTCGTTGAGGCGGCGCTGGCATGGGCAGGCAAGCTGGAGGACTGGGGCTACCGCGACTTCAAGCTCAGCGTGAAGAGCTCGAGCGTCGTCGAGACGATCGCCGCCTACCGCGCCTTGGCGGGGTGGCAACCGATGGGGAAGATGGGCGCGTCGACGGGCGAAGCGCCTCGGGCCAGCCGGACTGCGCCCGCCGGCTCCCCTCTCACCGACGCCCCCCTCCATGTCGGCGTCACCGAGGCCGGGACGCTGTGGAGCGGCACGATCAAGAGCGCCGTCGGCATCGGGACGCTGCTCGCCGAGGGCATCGGCGACACGCTGCGCGTGTCGCTCACGGGCGACCCGGTCGAAGAGGTCAGGGTCGCCTGGAAGATCCTCGCCGCGCTCGGCCTGCGCTCGCGCGGCCCCGACGTCATCTCGTGCCCCACGTGTGGGCGCACCGAGGTCGACGTCGTGAGCCTGGCGAACGAAGTGGAGCGACGGCTCGCCGGCGACCCGCGTCTGGTCGACCGTCCGCTGACGGTGGCCGTGATGGGCTGCCGGGTGAACGGTCCAGAGGAGGCGAAGCACGCCGACTTCGGTATCGCCGCGGGGGCCGGCGAGGGCGAGATCTTCGTCCACGGCGAGCGCGTGGCGACGGTAAAGGAATCGGGCCTGGTGGAGGCGCTCTTCGAGCGCATCGACCAGGCCCTCGTCTGAGTCCGCCGGCCCGCAGCTCACCCCCCGCGCCCGCTCCGCCACGACCTCATCGTCGACTCAGCGGTCAGCCTACCCCATGGCCCTCTCTGCTTCGAAGGGTATCCGTCCGAGGTCGAGCGTCCCCAAGTCGAGATGCTTCGACGCCTGGTCGATATCGATGCCCACCGGGTGACCATCACGGTCCACGTCGATCACGATCCCGTCCGCGACCTCGAACGCGTCGACTCCCGCACGCTCCGCGAGGGCGATCGAGAGCGTGTCCGTCTCAGGAAAGTACTCGATCCTCACGGCTTGAACCTCCGGTCGGGGAAGGCGTCATGGATCGTCCGGCGGTCGGCGAGTGTCACGACGCGAAGGTACCTGCCGTCGAGCTCTGCGACCTGTGCTCAAGATCTTACTGTCTCCTGGTCGGTCTGAGTCTCGACTCGGATCGGGTTCTTCACTACCCGAATGCACATGTCGCGCGTGATGGAGGGGCGTTTGGCGAGGACGACGCGCTCGAAGTAGGGAGTGAACATGTAAGCCATGTGGGCAGGAAGCGATCGTGGGTGGGCGTACGCGTCGAACGTACCGCTCGGCTCCGACGCTGAAGAGGATGACATGGGGACGGGAAGGGCGACGGTCGTCCGCCGAAAGGGGTGACCTTGCGGACGTTGATGGCGGCAGAAGGACTTGACGCGGGAACGTCACCCTGCCACGCTCCTGACATCGTGATGCATGGTATCGATGCTGAGATGCGTGGAGGTTCTTGTGCGTACTACGGTCAGCATCTCGGATGAGGTGCTCGACTACTACCGGCGCCTGGCGGCGGAGTCGCACCGCACCTTGAGTGCGGTGATCGAGGAGTCGTTGCGCGAGACGGCGGCGCGGCGCGAGGCCTCCGAGCCGGGGTCGTCCGCCGAGTTCACGATCGTCGGTGGGGAGGGCCTGCGGCCGGGGGTGACGCTCGACCACAACGCCGTCCTGCGCGAGCTGCTCGACGAAGACCTCCCTCTCGAGAAGCGGCGATGACAGCGCAGGGCCGATGGCGGCGAAGCGGCGCGTCCGCGCGGGGCCGATGACCATGCCGGGCCGATGATCCCGCACCGAGCATGATCCTGCCCGATGTGAACGTGCTGCTGTACGCTCACCGGTCCGACGCGCCCGGTCACGAGAGATACCGTGACTGGCTGCGCGGCTCCCTCACCGGCGCCGAACCGGTCGCGCTGCCCGACGTCGTGTTGAGCGGGGTCGTCAGGGTGGCGACCGACCATCGCGTGTTCTCGCCGCCGAGCACCGTGGAACAGGCGTTCGCCTTCGTCGCTGATCTCTTGGCGAAGCCGCGGGTGATCCACCTTCGCCCGGGGCCGGCGGTGCTCGCGGAGTTCGAACGCCTCTGCCGGGACGGCGGCGTGCGGGGCGCGGACGTCAGCGATGCTTACCTCGCGGCGGTGGCAGTCGACGCCGGAGCGGTGCTGTATACGGCGGACCGGGGGTTCGCGCGGTTTCCGGGGTTGCGCTGGCGTCATCCGCTGGACGAGGGCGAGTGAGGTGAGCGGGGCGGCGGG
>JAKPOQ010000161.1 GCA_029547745.1 Actinomycetes bacterium | reverse complement strand
CTCGAGGCCGACGCCTGGTGGCTGGCCGTCCCGGACGACCAGATCCGGACCGTCGCGGAGCGACTCGCGTCGAGCATGCCGGGCGCGCGACGCAGCGGACGCGCCCCGCTCGCCATCCACTCCAGCGGCCTCGGCTCGCTGAGCCTGCTCGAACCCTTGCACGCGGCCGGCGTCCTCACGCTGTCGTTGCACCCGCTGCAGACGTTCGCCGGCGACGGCAAGGCGGAGGCGCTCGACGGCGTGCCGTGCGCGGTGACGGCGTCGGATGAGTCCGTCACTCGGCTCGGTGAGGAGCTCGCCGCCAGACTGGGCATGCAGCCGTTCCGACTGGCCGACGAGCGGAAGACGACGTACCACCTGGCGGCGACAGTGGCGAGCAACCTGCTCGTCGCCCTCGAGTCCGACGCCGCGAAGCTCATGTCGGAGGCGACCGGGCGCGAGGACGGCCTGCGTCTGCTCGCGCCCCTCGTCCGGACCACGGTCGCCAACCTCGCGGCGCGCGGTCCGACTGGCGCGCTGACCGGCCCCGTCGCGCGCGGCGACGTCGCCACCGTGCGCGCCCACCTGCGCCTGCTTGACCGTGAGGCGCCGCGGGTGGCGAGCGCCTACCGGGCGCTGTCGCTCGAGGCGCTCGCCCTCGCGGCGCCGCGGCTCGACGATGAGACGGTGCGCACGCTGAAGAGCATCCTGAGCGGCGAGGCGAAGCCGTGATCGTGGCGCGGACCATCGCCGAGGCGCGGGCGGCGCTCGAGGCACTCCCGCGTCCGCTCGGCCTCGTGCCCACGATGGGCGCCCTGCACGAGGGGCATCTGGCCCTCGTGCGCGCGGCGCGCGCCCGCTGCGCGAGCGTCGTCGCCTCACTCTTCGTCAACCCCACGCAGTTCGGCGCCAGCGAGGACTTCGCCCGCTATCCGCGTGACGAGGCACGCGACCTCGACCTCTTCGCCGAGACGGGCGTCGACGTCGTCTTCGCGCCGACGGCGGCCGAGATGTACCCGACCGGCTTCGCGACCTCGATCCACGTCACAGGACCGTTGACGGACACGTACGAGGGCGCGGGCCGCCCCGGCCATTTCGACGGCGTCGCCACCGTGGTCGTGAAGCTCCTCGACATCGTCCGGCCCGACGTCGCCTTCTTCGGTCAGAAGGACGCACAGCAGCTCGCGCTGGTCCGTCGCGTGACGCGCGACCTCGACCTGCCGGTCGAGGTCGCCGGCGTCGCGACCGTGCGCGAGCCCGACGGTCTCGCCATGAGCTCGCGCAACGCGTACCTGACACGCGAAGAGCGCGCCGTCGCGCCGGACCTCTACAGGGCGCTGCTCGCGGGGCGTGCCGCCGCGCGCACGCCGGGCGGCACGCCCA
>JAKPOQ010000160.1 GCA_029547745.1 Actinomycetes bacterium | reverse complement strand
ACCGCGAGGCCGATGAGGACGGGCTTGAGGCGCAGGCCGCGGAGCGGCCTGCGCCTCGCGCTCCGCTCGAGCAGCTCGGGCTGGGCATGCTGGACGAACAGCACGACGGCGGCCGTCACGAGCCCCTCGACCACGCCGATCGCGAGGTGGATCGGCAGCATGACGAGGGCGAAGCCGCCAAAGGAGAGGGCGGTTATCCCGGAGGCCGTCGTCTCGACGACCACGGCCAGGGCGCCGAGCTCAAGGCCGGCGACTCCTGCAAACAGGCTGCCGATGACGACCCGTCGCCGGGCGGGCGCCGTGGCGTCGCCCACGATGTGACGATAGATGAGTGGGTAGGCGATGAACACCGAGAAGAAGCCCATGTTGATGACGTTGGCGCCGAGGGCGAGCAGTCCCCCGTCGGCGAAGAAGAGCGCCTGGATCGTGAGGATGGAGGCCATCACCAGGAAGGCGGCCTCCGGGCCTAAGAGGATGGCGAGAAGGAGGGCGCCGACGAGGTGGCCGCTCGACCCCGTCCCGGGGATCGTGAAGTTGAGCATCTGGGCGGCGAACACGAACGCGCCGGCGACGCCCATGAGCGGGATCTTGCTCTCGTCCAGTTCGTCGCGGACCTTGCGGGCGCTGTAGGCGACGGCGACGCCCGTAGCGCCCCACATCACGCCGCCCACAGCGGGCGAGAGGAGGGCGTCGGCCATGTGCATCGGGCGGCTCCTTTCAACGTTCAACGCGCGCACGTGTGCTCGAGCGCAGCACTGAGCGGGACGGCCACGTATCGAGCGGTACGGGCACGCGGCGAGAGACAGCGGCGGGCCGCGAGTGGCACGGACAGTCCGCGAGTGCTGCTGGCGTATTACGTTCTGACAGGACGTGCTACCATTGCCGAGACTGTACTGGAGCCCGGGGAAGTGCGTCAAGCAGTTTCTCCCGCGTGCCACGAGAGCGTGCATGGTGGCAGGCGGCGTGCCACGCTTGTGTCGGGCGGATAGCATGCGCTGAGCGGACCGGCCGTGTGAGCCGGTCATGCGATCGTAGAGCGGAGGCGTGATGGCCAACGTCGTGCGGTTCGGGGTATCGATCGAAGAGCGCCTGCTTGAGCGGTTCGACACGCTCATCGCTGAGAGAGCGTATGTGAACCGCTCGGAGGCGCTCCGCGACCTCATCCGCGCTGCGCTCGTCGAGGAGCAGTGGGAGAAAGGTGAGGGTGAGGTCGTCGGCACGGTGACGTTGGTGTACGACCACCATGCCAGCGAGCTGTCCGAACGCCTCACCGAGAGCCAGCATGAGCATCACAAGGAGATCGTCTCGACGCTGCACGTCCA
>JAKPOQ010000128.1 GCA_029547745.1 Actinomycetes bacterium | reverse complement strand
CACCACGTCCGCGCGGTCGGCCTCGCGCGGGACGCGCAGGCGCACGAAGCCGTCGGTCAGCTCCGGCGGGCGCTCGATCTCGCTCAGGTCCCTCATCGTCACGACGGGCGTTCGATCTCGCTCAGGTCTCTCATCGTCACTCCCGGCAGGAAGGACTGGGTGTCTGCGGGGCTTGCGCCCTTGCCGGCGGCCGTGGCGGCGCTGCCGGCGTCCGTCGGGTGGGCTGTCGCCGGCCGTTCCGCTGATGTCGCCGGCCGTTCCGCTGTTCCTGCCGACCCTTGCACCGCCGTCGGCCCTTCCGCCGCTTCTCCGCCGTGCTTCAGTGGAGGAAGTGGCGCCGCCCGGTGAACACCATGGCGGCGCCCGCCTTGTCGCAGGTCTCGATGGCGTCCGCGTCGCCCTTGGAGCCGCCGGGCTGGATGAACGCCGTCACCCCGGCCTCGACAGCGAGCTCGAGCGCGTCCGGGAACGGAAAGAAACCGTCCGAGCCGACGACCGCGCCGCCAAGGTCGACGCGCGCCTTCTCGGCCGCGACGCGCATGGAATCGACGCGGCTCACTTGGCCGGCGCCGACGCCGAGCGTCGCCAGGTCGCGGGCGATCACGATGGCGTTCGACTTGACGTGCTTGGCCACGCGCAGGGAGAAGAGCAGGTCCCCCCATTCCTTCTCCGTCGGGTGTCTCTTGGTCACCGCCGTCATGTCGTCCCGTTCTTCGGGGTCGTTATCCTCGTCCTGGATGAGGATGCCGCCGAGGACACGCTTGCTGTCGAACTCCCCGGGGTTGGCCTGGCGGCGTTCGCGGTTCTCGAGGATTCGGATGTCCGGTTTGCCAGTGAGGATCTCGAGGGCCGCGGGTTCGTAGCCCGGGGCGATCAGCACTTCGACGAACAGCTCGCTGAGACGCTCGGCGGTGGGGACGTCGACCGTCCGGTTGACGGCGATGACCGAGCCGAAGGTGCTCACGGGGTCGCAGGCGAGCGCCTTGTCGTAGGCGGTGGCGAGGTTCTGGGCCAGGGCGCAGCCGCATGGGTTGTTGTGCTTGACGATCGTGACGCAGGGCAGGGAGAACTCGTCGCAAAGGGCGCGCGCGGCGTGCAGGTCGTAGAGATTGTTGAACCCGAGTTGGCGGCCGTGGAGCTGCTCGACCTGGCTGAGCAGGTGTTGTCGCAGCCCGACCTCGGCGTAGTAGGCGGCGCGCTGGTGTGGGTTCTCCCCGTACTTGAGGTCCATGACCTTCTCGTACCCTCGCAGCATGTGGCGGGGGAAGTCGCCCTCGGCCTCGCTGAACCAGTTGGCGATCGCGAAGTCGTAGCGCGCCGTGCGCTGGAAGGCTTTGGCGGCGAGGCGCCGCAGCGTCTCATGGCTCAGGCCGCCGCCGCTCGCGCGCAGCTCGGCGAGCAGAGCTTCGTAGTCGGCGTGGTCCGTGACCACGGCGACGCCGGTGTGGTTCTTGGCGGCGGCGCGGATCAACGTCGGGCCGCCGATGTCGATGTTCTCGATGATGACGTCGTCCGTCATCCCGCGCCGTCCCGCCATCTCCTCGAACGGGTAGAGGTTGCACACCACCATGTCGATGGGCTCGATCTCGTGCTCGGCGATCGTGTCCATGTGCTCGGGGACGTCACGCCGGGCGAGGATGCCGCCCATGAGGCGGGGGTGCATCGTCTTGACACGGCCGTCCAGCATCTCGGGGAAGCCGGTGACCTCTTCGACCAGGGTGACGGGGATGCCGCTGTCCTTGAGCAGGCGAGCGGTCCCCCCGGTCGAGATGAGCTGCACGCCGAGGTCGGTGAGGCCCTTGGCGAACGACTCGAGGTCGGTCTTGTCGAAGACTGAGATGAGGGCTCGCTTGACCTTCACGTTGGGCTCCTTCGCAGGGATGCGGGGGCGGCGAGGAAGCTGCCGGTCGGGCACCATTCGGAGGGCTAGCCTAACCGAAACGGCGGGTGCGATGAAGATGGTGGGCGCGGCGACGTGGGACGGGCGTGGCGCGGCGGCGCGGGTCAGCCGAGGCGGGCGACGCGCTCGCCGCGGACGCTCCGCCGCATCGCGGCGGAGGCCTCGGCGAGCGCGTCCTGCTCCTCGGCGACCAAGCCGACCCGCGTGCGGGCGCGTCCGGACGGGCGCTTGCCCGGCTTCGGGTGCGGCCAGGCGCGGACGGCGGCCGCGACGGCGTCGCGGCCGCCGTCCGCGAACGCCTTCGCCAACCGCGCCTGCACGTCGGCGTCGGGGGCCGCGGCGGCGAACTCGGCGGCGGCGACGGCGTAGGCGTTGCCGTTGAAGCTCAGCGACACGCCGCCCCATCGCCTGACGGCGGCGAGCGGCGGCGCGTCCGTGATCGAGTCGCCGACGTACATCACGTCGGCGCCGTCCACGCCCTGGGCGGCGACGATCGCTTCGAGCGCCTCGAGCTTCACGCCGCCGCCCACCGGCCGCACCGAGTCCATCAGCGCCTGGCTCACGGGATGCTGCGACATCTCCTGCCAGAACAGCCGGTCCAGCTCGCGCACGGTGGCGCGGTCCTCGTCGGTGAGGCGGGCGAGCGCCGCGTCCGGGGCGCCGGCTCCGCCGGCGCCCCGCGCCTCGGCGCTCGCCGCCGCCTCCTCGGGGTACGAGATCACCGGTCGCGCGCAGATGCGCGGCACCCACGCGCGCAGCCACTGCGCCTCATCTTCCGGCATCTCCCAGGCGTCGAGGCTCAACTCGGTGCAACGCACGTCCTCGAGCGGAAAGCCGGAAAGCTCGCAGAGCGCCTTGATGTAGGGGGTGTACGAGGTCGAGATGATGAACGTGGGCATGATGGCGCGGATGGCGTCCAGCGCCTTGAGCGCTCCCGGGACGAGGAGCACGCGCTCCTTGCTGAACTGCTCGATGTCCTCGTCGGACACGTAGAACGCCCGCAGGAACGGCGCGATCAGGCGCAGCGTGTCACCGGCGTTGTAGCCCGGCTTGCGGACGACGTCGGCGAGGACGTCGTCGTACTTGCTCAGACGGGCGAAGAAGTCGGCGCCGTCCGGGATGAAGCGCTCGGCGACCTCCTGGGCGTTGTCGTTGCGCGTGAGCGGGCCCTCGCAGTCGGTCACGTAGATGCGCTTCTTGGTGGGCACGTCCTCAGCCTCCTCCGTCGGGCAGTCGTGCGCGCGGCGCGCCTCTCAGGCGCGCCGCTGAAGTTCCTCTTCGACGACGGCGGTCAGGTCGATCGGGAGGCGCGCCGACTCGGCGAAGACCGCGCCGTTGCTCGTCGCGAGCTTCCCCTCGGCGAAGAGGCGCAGGGTCTGGTAGAGGAGGGGGATCTCGCGCACCTCGCCGTGGCGGCGGACGGTGGCGAAGAGCGGCTCGGACTCGCCCTCGGCGGCGGCGATATCGTTGACGCTCGCCGCCGCCCGCTTGGCGCGGAAGTCCTGCCAGAGCCGGTCCCACTCGGCGCCCTTGATCGGGAAGCGGAAGAACGAGATCACGGGGCCGCGGTCGAGCTCGGCCGTGGCGAGGTGGATCATCGCCCCCGTCTCGTCGGCCTCCTGCTCGAGGAGTCGCCAGATGACCTGTTGCCACGTGCCCGTCGGCCCTCCGGGTAGGGCGGGGTGGAGGTTCAGGATCGCGTAACGGCGGCACATGGCCGGGCTGGCGATGAGCATGTACCCGGCCATGACGAGGGCCCCGAGGCCGTAGGGGACGAGCAGGTCCATGACGCGCCTGTGGTACTCGTCGCGCCAGGCGCCGCGAGAGACGCCGGCGGCTTTCGCCGCCGCCCAGCTCGCGGCGCTCGACAACGTCACGACCTCGAAGCCAAGGCGCCCGGCGAGGTCGAGGAACCGGTCGCTCTCCGGTGTCTCGCCCCGTTCGCGGTCGCAGAACACGACGGCGATGTCGAGGGCGACGCCGTCCTGTTGGGCGCGGGCGACGACGTCGGCGAGCAGGTTGCAGGCCGCTTGGTCGCGTCCGCTCGAGAGCCAGCCGATCTTCATGCCACGTTCTCCGTCAGCATGTGTCCCCGTCGTCGCGCCGGTCTCTCGCCGCCGCCGACGTATCGGGCGTGCACGAGGCCTCGGCGCCGCCGGCGTGCGTGGAGTATGCGAGGTCTCGTCGTGCACGCACCGTGCTCACGGTGCCTCCCCACGCTCCTCGGCGAGGCGTGCCCGCCACGCCGGCTCGTCCGGGTAGGAGCTTCGTCCGACGCCGGCGATGCCGCGCGATGCGGCCCACGCGGCGAGCCGCCCGGCCGCCTCCAGGCCGACCTGCTCGAGCATGCCGGCGATGAAGCCGGCGGCGAACAGGTCGCCGGCGCCGGTCACGTCGACCACCTCCGCCGGCTGCGGCGGCACGTACAGGTCGACGCGCCGGCCGACGAGCCGCGCCCCACGGGCGCCCATTTTGCATACGACGAGCCCGACGCCGGCGTTGAGCAGGAAGTCGAGGGCCTCGGGCAGGCCGAGTCCGCAGAGCACCTGCAGCTCGGCCTCGGTGGCGAAGAGGTAGGAGCAGCGAGCGATGAGCGGGAGGAGCCGTTTGACGCCCTTGCGGGCGTAGATCTCGCCGGGATCGAAGCACACCTCGGTCTCGGAGGGCAGGCGCTCGAGCAACGTGAGCTGGGCGGCGAGCGGGCCGTCGCCGGCGAAGGAGGTGAAGAGGGCGTACCGCGCGCGGGGCGGGCGCCGCGGCACGTCGGCCGGCGCGAACTGGTCGTTCGCCGCCGGCCAGACGAGATTGCGGCGCTCGCCGTCCTCGTCGAGCAGCACGTACACGCGCCCTGTCTCGCCGGCGCGGGCGACGAGCCTGCCTTCGGCGGGCGTGAGCTCGTCGAGCAGGAAGGCGCCGTCCTCGTCGCTGCCCACTCGGCCGACCATGGCGGCGCGGTAGCCCATGCGCGCCAGCGCATGGGCCGTGTTCGCCGCCTGGCCACCCCCGGCGCGCACCGGCGTCACGTGGGCGAGCGCGTCGTCCAGCATCTGGCGGACGCGCTCGTCCATCTGTTGTTCCGAGCCCGGCGGCCCGAGCTCGTCCCACAGGGGGAACGAGCGCGGCAGGCGATAGATGAGGTCGAGGTTGAGGGCGCCGCAGCCGATCAGGTCGACCGGTCTCACAGCCTGAGCTCACCCCGATAGCGCACCGCGGCGCCCTCGCCGCGCGGCACGACGGCGCCGATGACCCGGGCGCCGTGCCCGCCGCGCGCGATCACGTCGAGGAGACGCTCGACCGCGTCGCCGGCCACGACCAGGACGAGGCCGATGCCGCAGTTGAAGGTCCGCAGCAGCTCGTCCGGGGCGACGCCCAGAGCGTGCAGCCAAAGGAACTCCGGCCCCGGCGTCCAGGACCCGAGGTCGATCTCGGCGGCGAGACCGTGCGGTACGGCGCGGCCGACGTTGTCGGGAAAGCCGCCGCCAGTGACATGGGCGGCGGCATGGACGCCGCCGGCGTGGCCGAGGTCGTGGAGCACCGGGCTGTAGATCGCCGTCGGCGTGAGGAGGACGTCGCCGACCGTCGCCTCCGGGTCGTAGCAGGGCAGCGGCGGCGTCGCCCCGGGCGCCGTGCCGGCGCCGAGGCCGCCGCCCTCGCTGAGGAACTTGCTGTGCAGGTCGATGCCGTGATGCTCAAGCAGACGGCGTACGAGACTGAAGCCGTTGGAATGCAGGCCGTGCGAGTCGACGCCGATGAGGACGTCGCCGACGACGACCTGCGCCGGTCCCCAGAGCTCGTCGCGTTCGGCGATGCCGACGGCGAAACCGGCCATGTCGAAGTCGTCGTCGGCCTTGAAATGGCCGGGGTGCTCGGCGGTCTCGCCGCCGAGCAGCACGCACTGGGCGCGCAGGCAGCCCTCGTCGACGCCGCCCACGAGGGCGGCGATCTTCTCGGGCTCTACCTTTGCGGTCACGATGTAGTCGAGGAAGAAGAGCGGCACCGCCCCGCAGGCGGAGACGTCGTTGACGCTCATGGCGACGAGGTCGATGCCGATCGTGTCGTAGCGTCCCATCGCCTGGGCGATGAGGATCTTGGTGCCGACCCCGTCCGTGCCGGCCACGAGCACGGGGTCCTTGAGCCGCGGCAGCCTCATGGCGCCGCCGAAGCCGCCCAGCTCGCCGAGCACCAGCGGGTGCTTCACCGACTTGAGGCGCTGCTTGAGCAGCTCGACGGCGGCGTTGCCCGCCGCGACGTCGACGCCGGCTTGCTTGTAGGTGAACCCGCCGCCGCACTCCTTGCCGTGCGACGTGTCGCGCGACGCCTCGCCCTGTGGCGTTTCGTCCTGCTCGCCCATGCCTGCTCCCCAACGGGTCGGGCGCGGACCCCTCGCCCGCGTCGGTGCCCTCATTCTACGGCACCTGCGCGGGCGGCGGCTTCCCTGGACCGCCGAGGACGGCCGGTCTCCTCATGCTTCGACGGCCGTCGCCGACGGATCGCCCGTGGGCAGCGGCCGGCGGCTGGCCAGCACGCCGCGGGCTCGCAGCACGGTGTGGTAGCGGTCGAAGAGCACGGTGATCAAGGTGAACAGGAAGACGAAGAACAGGGTGGTGGCGAGCAACGGGTTCCCCGCTTGATGTCCAGCACGCGCTGCGCGAAGCCCAGCACGAAGATGATGCCGAAGTTGACGGCCATCATGCCTACCAGCTCGGTGAGCATCGAGTGCCGGGCGCGGCCGCGGCGCGCAAGCCCTTGGCTCACGATCGCGTTCGCCACGATGAAGACCCCGACGCAGGTGAAGGCGGCGACGTTACGCACGTCCTCTCCCAGCAGGATCTGCGCGAAGATGACGCTGATCAGCCCGGTGAGCACGACCTTCTCGACCAGAGCGCGACTGAAGATCCTCTTGGAGGCCTTCGCCGCCCGGTGCAGCTCCGCGCCGCGCCGGCAGCATCCGGGGATGGCGCCGCTCAATCTCCTCGAGCGTGTAGCGGCGCCGCTCCTCCATGAGGTAGATGAGGCCGAGGTTGCCCGAGCCGAGCACCACCACGTCGTGGCCGCCGGCGTCGTTCGTGGCGGGCTTCTCCTGCTTCCGGCCGGTGGCCTCGCGCACGGCCTTGCCCACGACGGTGTCGTTCTCGTCGCCCCCCGCGAGCGGCACGACCTCGGCCTGCTCGACCGAATCCCGCACGAGCTCTTCGAGCCCGTGACCGTTGCGCTGCCAGAAGGTCGCCCCTTCTGTTCGGCTGTGGTCGGAGAGGACCACGATCTCGTAGGGCCGCGCGGCATAGGCGCGGGCCCGTGCGATCCGCTCGGACTGCTGGCCGATCGTGCGCAGCACCACCATGATGTCGTCGCGCTCCAGACCCGAGTGGTAGGCGACCTCGTCGTCGTCGGCGAACCAGGCGTAGACGGCAGGTCGCCCCCTTCATCATTGTGGTCGATGATTCTGAACACGGTGAGGTCCCGCACGAACACGCCGAGGCCAGCGCGGACGAAGCCATACTGCAGCGACCGGTGCTCTCGGGGCTGGACGTCGCGGCGCTTGGACCTGGCCGCCGCGATGTGCTCCAGGACGAGCTGCTAGAGGAAGAGCACCAGGGTGTGCGTCGCGTTGCAGCCGTTGGCGATGAGCGGTGGCTCAGCCGGCCGCGCGACCGCCAGTCTCGGCGGCCGCGGACCCGGCGGTCTCGGCCGCCACCCGCGCGGCCTCGGCGGCCACCCGCGCGGCCTCGGCTGCCTCTTCCTCGCGGATCATCAGGCGGATGGTGGCGTAGGTGACGAGCACGATGACCAGTCCGAACACGGCCGTCAACTGGTCCTTGTAGAAGGCGAAGAACTCGTAGAGGAAGATCGTGACCAGCATGGAGCGCTCGAACCAGCGGTAGGCGATCAATCGCGAACGGCGCCAGCCTATGACACCGATCAAGACGAGGACACCTGCGGCGAAGGCCGACACCAGCTCCCCTCTCTCGGCGAAGTCGAGATCGGCGACATCGCCCCCCGAAACGAAGGGGGAGGTCAGCGCCCCCAGCGTGACGATCACGTACCAGCCGACGACGATGGTCTTGAACCAGGAGCGCCGCGTCAGGGACCGGTACAACCGCTCCAAGGCGTGCTTCATCCGTTGGTAAACGCTGGTTCGCGAGCCAGACAGGGGAAGGTGTTCCAGCATCGTCCTCAGGTCGCGCACGACAGGGTCGCCCTGGTCGCAGAGAGCGAGCAGCGCCAGCGCGTGTTCTCGCTCGCTGTCGTCGAGGTCGCGGATGATCGCCTCCTTGGCCAGGTCGAAGGCGTTCACCAAGGCGGCCTGGGGGGAGACGGTGCGCTCTCGCGTGATGGCCCTGGCGAGGAGCAGCAGCACCACGAACACCACGTAGATGATCGCGACGGTGGGCTCGAAGAAGTAGTCGTTGTCTGCCGTGATGAACTTGCCGAGCTCGTCGATGAACAGCCCGAAGCCGATGCCGGCGGCCAGGGTCGCGAGCTGTCGCCACAGGCGGCCTTGCATGGCCATGAAGAGGATCAGGGCGATGAGCATGCCCAGACCGCCCCAGAGCAGATGGGCGAAGTGGATGGTGCCGCCGCCCAGTTGCGGCCACCCAGTGGCCGCCAGGGCGGCGCGAACCAGCAGGATCGTGGCGATCGCCGACACCAGGAAGAACTCGAGATCATCGTACGCGTAGAGGTTGCGCACGAAGAGCAATCCCTTCGGCATGTCGTTCGTGCCCTGCGGCCGCCCCGTCATCCGCGACGTCTCCGTCATCGTCTGCCGTGGCTCGTACGTCCACGCACCAGCTCTCGCGGCTCGGTCGGCACGCTCAACTTGAGGACGAGCAGCGTGATAGCGGGGGCCAGCACGCCGCCCGAGGGCACCTCCAGCCGACTGGTGGGCAAGAGGCGCGACACGCCCCCGCCGGGGGTGCCGTCAGTCATGTCCGCCCCCTTCGCCGCCTTCGTGCGGTCGACGACTCGCACTGCCCCATTCTACGTACCATGCGGTAGCAATTGCGGCTTCGGCCTGTACGCAGGCATGTACCCTGGTTCGCCGCTGGGGCTTCCAGAGCCGATTTGGGGTCGACCGATGGCCGGGGGCTACGACGGGATCACGTTGACGGAAGAAAGGCCATTGCCGACAAGGAGGACGCGAAGGCAGCGCCAGACTCAGCACGAGGTGGCGGCGCGCGCGGCGGGCCGGCCCTTCTGGGGGCGGTCGAGTGGCTCATGACCGTGAACCTCGCCTACGGTCGCGTGATCGCGCGCGCCGCCCCCGAGGCCGAGACGACCTCGTCGCTCGCGCTGGACGGCGGCCGCCAGCGCGGCGCAGCGCTCGCTGCACAGCTCAGGAGCGACTGGCAGTGGCACGTCCGGAGCGGCGTGATCTTGCCGGTGCCTGCGGGACAGCCGTGATAGCGGGGTCCACAGGCTCTCCAGGACCATGACGCAGGTGGCCACCACGAGGACCAGGGTGGAGCCGGTGACGAGGGCTGGCGCCCATCCGTCCATGCCGACCGCATCGCCGTGGCGCGGCGCCGTTTCGAGTTGTCTCGCCCGCACGAGCGCGTAGCAGACGAGAAAGCCACCGAGGACGCCGTAGCCGAGGCCCAGCAGCACGTACGCGACGTTCGAGGTGTCGATCAGCGCCGGGATCACGCGCCCGACAGCCAGCGAGACGCCGATCGCCTGCAGCCCGGTCCGCAGCCACGCGAAGTAGGTGCGCTCGGCAGCCATGAGGGTGCGTCGGGGCGCTGTCGTGCGGGGCCGCGTCGCCGGCGACGCGGTCTTGAGCGCGCATGGGACGGCGCCGGCCGCGTGTGCGCCTCGCTGCTCGCGACGCAGTCCTCGAGCAAGAAGACGACGTGCCCGAGGTCGACGAGCGACAGGACCGACTGCAGGACGCAGACGTCGGTCTCGGTGCCGGCGACAAGCACGTTCGCGCGTCCCATCTCGGCGATCGCGGCCTCGATCTCGGGCTGGCGACAGCAGTCGAAGGTCCGCTTCACGTACCGCAGCCCGTGGGGGGGCCTCCTCGCAGGCCGTGGAGAGCCACCCGTCTCTGGGTCCTGGAAGGTGGCGATGGTCGGCAGCTCCAGACAGCTGGCGACGGCGAGGAGCTACTCCGAGCGCGTGACGACGGGGGCCGGCGGACCATCGCCGGCGACGTTGGCGAAGAACCCCGGCTGCGCGTCGATGAGGATGACCGCGGGATCGCGGAGCCGCGGGACGCGGGCTCCTCCGTCCGCCGCTGGCAGATCGCCCAGCATCGCGTCCTCCTCGCCCATGCCCTCGCTTGCCTCGCCGCCATTCTAAGCCGCCGCAGGAGTGCCGGCGGG
>JAKPOQ010000120.1 GCA_029547745.1 Actinomycetes bacterium | reverse complement strand
CCGCGCGTGATCGGGAAGCCCGCCTCGGGGAAGTAGAGCGCCTCCCAGTGGCGACGCAGAGCGACGACGTGGATGCGGTGGTCGGGGTCCTCGAGACGCTGCGCCGCGGCGAGGGCGGGAGCGAAGTACGAGCGCTGCGTGCCCCGCAGGTCGCTGTGGTCCGTGTAGTGGTTGAAACACGAGCTCATCTGGAGGACGGCGAAGAGCACGATCGGGAACATCGCCAGCGGCACGACGCCGAAGAGGCGGCGCAGACGATCGTTGCGCATCAGGAACAGCAGGCTGACGCCGAAGACGAAGTAGAACCGGCCGACGTTGTTGCCCAACGGGCTGCCCGGGATGAGGTAGGAGGCCGTGACGATCGCCGCGTAGACGACGAACAGCACGGCGAAGGGTCTCCGCCGGTGCGTCGCGTTGACGCCCGCGAGGGCGAGCCCGACGAGGGCGAAGGCCACGTAGAGGACGACCTGGTTGAACTCGTTCAGGTACCCGCTCGGCTCGCTGAAAGCGATGGCGACGCCGATGCGGGCAAGCACGAACGGCGCGAGCCAGGCGGCAAAGCGCAGGTAGCGGCGGCGCAAGGCTGGACGCGCGATGAAGTCGGCGAGGAGCAGGACCCCGACCACGAACAGCGCCATGGGGTTGGCAAAGACGGCTGTCCCGACGAGGAGCGCCGCGAGAAGGCCGCGCCCGCCGGCAAGCAGCGCGAGACCCGCCATCGACGCGCACAGAGCGACGACGAACGGGTCCTGGCCGTTGGCCTGGTAGAAGCAGAGCACGAGGATGAACAGCCACGCCGGCCAGATGTCGTCCGTCCGCCATGTCCCCCTCTGGTACAGATAGTAGAAGAGAGGGATGAGGCCGGAGGCGAAGGTGACGACGACGGGCCCCGGCACGTACTGGGCGAGCCAGTAGTAGAGGAACCCGTAGGTGACGGCCCCGTAGCTCCCGCCGTACCAGAACGTGTCGTAGAAGATCCCCTCGCGCTGACGCAGCAGGAAGACCTTGTAGACGTGGGCGGCGTCGTCCCAGCCGGGCAGCCCGCCCCAGTACATGAGGATGCGCACGACGCCGACGGCAGCGATGGCGAACACGGTCATGAAGAGCAGGCCGCGCGGCCGCTTCAGCCGCGCTTCCAGATCGGTCAGGCTCAGCATGCTGCGCGGGCGTCGGGAGGGCGCGCCGTGGCGGCCGCGCGCCTCACGGGCGCGGCCCCGCGGCGCGCATCGCCTCGGCCAGGCGTCGGGCGAGGAGCGGCCGCGCCGGCAGGCTCGGGCAGAGCGTGGTCGCGACGCAACGGCCGGCGACGAAGCCCTCGCCCTGCGCCTCGCCCGCTCCGCACACCTCGTAGGCCGGCGTCTCCCGTTCGAGCACCAGGAACTCGAGGTCGAAGAGCTCGCGCAGCAGGCCAGTCCCTTCGTCGAACGGGTTGTCTGAGGACGCTTCGACGGAGAGGTAGCGCGGTCGGTCGTACCACTCGCTGACCTCGGCTTCGGCCGGCAGCACGCCGGCCAGGTCATGGCTGCGGCCGCGGCTGTCGGCGAGCCGCCGCAGAAGCAGGAGCGCCCCGCCGCCCATCGCCAGCGTCGGCAGGCCGTCGTCGACGAGGGCGCCCAGGGTCTCGTGCAGGCCCTTGTTGGCGGCGAAGTCGCCGAGCCGCCGCTCGTCGAGCAGGCCGCAGAGCAGAAGGCCACTGACATGCGGCGGCAGCTCACGGTCGCGGGCGAGATGCAGCGGCGCGAGCTCCAGCCCCATGGCCTGGAGCAGGTCGAAGTCCTCAAGGGCGAGGGGTTGCAGCGGAGGGCCCCAGCCGACGGCGAGCCTCAGCCCCGCGGCGACGGACTCGGGTGCGAACACCCGGCGACCCGGCGCGGGCAGGTACCCGCTGCGGCTCGCCGCCGCCAGCAGCTCGTCCGTCTGCAGATAGGTCGCCGCCTCGCGGCAGAGCCGTTGGCCGCTGCCGGCCACCGGCCGTGGCCCCAGTTGACGCGGGCCGCCGGGCGCGACCGCTTCGCGGGCGAACTGCTCGCTGAGCTGCGGGGGGATCCAGCCGAGCACCGGCAGCCCCACTTCGTCTCGCACCAGGGCGCCGAGCCCGCCGGGGCCGCTGTCGTCTCCGCCCACGACGATCACGCCCGCCGTCTCGACGCGAGGCGCGAGGGCACGTACGCCGACCGCCGCCGCGGCGGCGGTCGGCCCCCGGCCGCGGGCGTCGACGACGAGGACCAGGGGCGCGTCGAACCGCAGGGCGATGTCGACGGCGCGCGACCCGGCGACGCCCTGCCAGCGATCGAGGACGGGCGCCACGGCGACGAGCAGCGTCAGGTCCACGTCATCGGCCCACCGGTCGTACAGCTCCCCAGCCAGCGGCTCGGAATGGAGCGCCGGGTCCAGGACGCGCGGAGGATGCGCCTCGGCCGCGGACAGAAGTCGCCACAGCGGTACGTCCAGTCCGACCATCACGGGCCGCACCACCGCGCGCCGGCCCAGAGCGGCGAGCATGGCGCCCGCCGCGAGGCCGAGCGCAGGCCCAGGCTCGAGCCCGCTCATCACCAGACGCCGGACGGACATCTCCTGCCCCGCCTCCCTTCATCTTCGCGGTGGCGCGGCGGCCGGCGGCCGCCGCGTCCCGAAACGGACTTGCCCCCACGCCGACGAATAGACTATCGGAATCGCCTGACAAGGGGATCTCGTGTACCTTGGAAAGCAATTGAAGGAGGCTCAGTTCATCCGCCTCCTCTTCGTGCTCACCGTCCTGATCGCGGTGATCTGGACCATGTCCGATGAAGGGCGCCTGACCGGCGGGTGCCTGATCCTCACCGCCGCAGTCGCGCTGGCGTCGACCGTGCCGTTCGTCTTCGCCCGCAACGCCGATCCGCGCGACGTCGCCGTCATGATGGCCGTCGTCGACCTCGCCCTCGTCACCGCCGGCATCGTGTTCAGCGGCGGCGGCGCCAGCGCGGTCTCGATCTTCTACGTCTGGCCGATCGCGTTCACCGCCGTCTTCCTTCCGGTGTGGGCGCCCTGTCTGACCGCGGCCGTGGCAGGCGGCGCCTACGCGGCGATCTGGTCACTCCAGCAGGCGGGCGCCCTCGGCGAGTGGGCGACGACGGTGGCGGAGGCGTCGCAGAGCCGGATGTTGCTTCTCGTCTGCACGCACGTCGCGGCGTTCCTTCTCGTCGCCCTCCTCGTCGGCCGCCTCGCGACGACGCTCGTCCACGACACGGCCGACCTCGCCGCCGCGAAGGCCGACCTCGAAAGCCAACTGCGCGCTTCCACCCTGGCCAACACGCGGCTGCGGCTCATGAACGAGAGCGGCCGCGTCTTCATGCGCCACATGCACGTGGACGCCCTGGCGGCCGACGTGCTGCGCCACATCGCCGGCGCTGTCGGCCTCAAGAGCGGTGTCGTGCTCATCCGCAACGCGAACACGAGCGACTTCGAGGTGAAGGCGGCCTCGGATGAGGCGGCCGCTGTCCTGGCCAGGAAGTTGAAGGACCTCGGCCTCGTCGACCTCGCCCGCGACGGCCCCCGGATCTGCGCCGAGAACCCCGACCCACGTGAGTCACGCATGCTGAAAGCTGCGGAGAAGGGGGGCTTCCACGGGTTCGTCGTCGTCCCGCTCGGGGAGAAAGACGACCTGTTGGGCGTCGTCTTCCTGCCCTTCACCCGCGATGCTCACGTGTCGGAGAGCGTCCTCCAGACGGTGAGCGCCCTGTGCGACCAGGCCGCCCTTGCCGTGCGCACCATCCAGTACAACGAGGAGCTCGCGCGCAAGAACGAGGAACTCACCCACCTCGACGAGCTCAAGAGCGACTTTCTGGCGACGATGAGCCACGAGTTGCGTACGCCGTTGACCTCGATCATCGGCTACAGTGACATGATGCTCTCGGGCATGACCGGGGAGCTGAACGAGAAGCAGACGAACTTCACCGCGAGCATCCTGCAGAGCGGCGAGGCGCTGTTGAGCCTCATCAACGACATCCTCGACCTCACGAAGATCGAGGCCGGACGGCTCGAGCTGAACCACGAGAGCGTGGACCTGCGCGCGGCGCTGCTGGCTGTCCTGCCCCTGGTGAAGCCCCGCGCCCAGGAGAAGCGCATCCGCATCTCGACCTTCCTGCCCACCGACCTCCCGCCTCTCTGGGCCGACCCGGGCAAGCTCAACCAGATCCTCCTCAACCTGCTGACGAACGGCATCAAGTACACGCACGAGAACGGCAGCGTCAGCATCGAGGCCCGGCCTCAGGACGAGTTCGTCGAAGTGTGGGTGACCGACACTGGGATCGGCATCTCGAAGGAGGACCAGGAGCGCATCTTCCAGCGCTTCACCCAGGTCGATTCCTCGGCGACGCGGACCCAGGGAGGCACGGGCCTTGGCCTCGCCATCACCAGAGAGCTCGTCGAGCTGCACGGCGGCGCCCTCCGTGTGCAGAGCAAGTTGGGCAAAGGCTCCAGCTTCATCTTCACGATGCCGATATCGAAGAGACCCGTCGATCCACTGGCGGCGGGCAAGATCAGCTGAGGGAGGTGCTGCCGTGGCCAAGGCGATCCTGGTGGCCGACGACGACCCGGACATCCTGAGCATCGTGTCGATGTCGCTCGAGGCCCAAGGCTACACGGTCCACAAGGCGACCAACGGCCGCGAGGCGGTGGAGATGGCGCGGGAACATCATCCCGACCTCATCCTGCTCGACATGATGATGCCCGAACTCAGCGGGTACGAAGCGGTCAGCGAGATCAAGGGCGACCCCGCGACCCGCGGCATCCCCATCGTCGGCCTGTCCGCCAAGGCCATGGCCTCGGACATGGAACGCGCCACCGACGTGGGCATCGACGGCTACATCACGAAGCCGTTCCGCATCGCGCACGTCGTCGCCACGGTCGACGAGTACCTCAAAGCCTGACGCACGGGTGGCACCGAAGCGAACCCCCATATCCGGAAGGCCGCTGATCTGCGTCGCCGACGTCGACACGCGCCTCGCCTGCAACGCGTTCTGCGCCTGCTGCCCGCATTACGTGCGGGACCGCCGCCGCGGCCAACGACGACGGACGCCGCGTGACTCGCGCGACCGACGCATCATGCCGCGCCAGTGACGCGGAGCATGAGGGCGCCGCCGGCGCGTGTCCCGCCCCGGGACACGCGCCGGCGGCGCCCTCATGCTCCGTCCCGTTCTGCCGATACCGCAAGTAGTGGCGGCCTCGGGAGGGCAGAACGGGCGACAAGAACGACGAGCGGGCCGCGTGCCCGCCGGTACGACGAGGCGTCAGCCTCGAGCTCAAGACGACGGCGATGGTGTGCATCGTCTTGGCGGGCCTGTTCGTCCTCCTCACGACCGCGCTCGACGGCGCCACGCCGTGGCAGCTCGCGCTCGCCCTGGCGGCCGCCTTCGCGCTCGTCGCCCTCGGCTTCGACGTGTGGGTCTACCGCCCGATCCGCCGTCTCATCCGCCGCTCACGGGACCGACTCGGCGGCGGCTACGCAGAATCCGACCCATGCTACCGCGACGAGCTGCGCGAGCTCAGCTACCTCGTCGGGACGTTGATCGCGGTCTTCACGGCCTCCGAGGACAAGGAGTGGGTCTCGCGCGCCGTGACGGCCGACCTTGTGCGGGCGCAGAACGTCAGGCGTCAGCTCCTCGACGTCGGCGAGATGGGCGCCGAGATCAACGCCGCCCTGCCCTACCGGGAGACGGTCGACCGCACGTTGACACGCACCAGGGCGTTCCTGCACGCCGACGCCGTCGTCCTCCTCCGTCTCGATCCGGCAACCGACTCCTGCCGGATCGAGGGCGCCCGCGGCCTCGACCTGCCTGGCGTCGCTGCAGACTGCCGCGTCACGAGCACCGCCTGCCTGACGCAAGATGCTACCGCCCGCCGCGAGATCCTGCGCTCGACGGGCCGTCACTGCGCGCTCCTGCCGGCGACGCTCTCGGCGCAGCTCTCGCTGCCGTTCGAGGTCGACGGCGTCGGCATCTTCACGCTGCTCGGAGCGGCGACCGCCGCCGGCCACTTCGACAACCTGTCCGAAGACGTGCTGAGCGCCCTCCAGGGCCACGTGCAGAGCGCCGTCGCCAACGCCCACCGATACGACGCGATCCGCCGACAGGTCGTGACCGACCATCTCACCGGCCTCTACAACCGTCGCTACTTCGTCAACCGTGCGCGCGAGGAGATCGAACGCAGCCTGCGCTACCAGCAACCTCTGAGCCTGTTGATGATCGACATCGACCACTTCAAGCGCTTCAACGACCGCTACGGGCACGCGACCGGGGACAGGGTGCTGCAGACGGTCGCGAGCGTCTTCAGGAAAGCGCTGCGCACCGTCGACGTCTGCGCCCGACTGGGAGGAGAGGAGTTCGCCGTCCTCCTGCCGAGTACGTCCGCCATGGCCGCATGCCGGGTGGCCGAGCGCGTACGGACGACGCTCTCGAGCTATCGCTACACAGGACTCGGCCTGCCTCCAACGGAGAACGTGACGGTCAGCATCGGCGTCGCCGCCTGCCCGATCGACGCCACGAAGCTCGAAGACCTGCTCGAGCTCACCGACAAAGCCCTCTACGCGGCCAAATCGGAGGGTCGTGACCGAGTCTGCCGACACGAAGCCGCCACGGCGTCGCGCGGCCCAAGCTGAGGCCCGGGCGGCGACGATGCGAAGACGGATCCCGCCGCTCAGGCGGCGAGCGCGGCGTGCGGCGACGCTCAGGCGGCGAACGCTGCCGGCCGCGGGCCTAGGCCGAGACCCCAGGCGATGAGGCGCGGCGAGACGGACCCCCAGTCGAGGAGCGCGTCGTGGAAGACCTTGAGCGACGCGCTCCTCGTGCGTGCGAACTCCCGCGCCAGGGCGATCACCTCGCGCTTGCCCAGCAGGTAACTCATCGGCGTGCCCGGGTTCTCGACGTACCGGCGGACCTCGAGATCGGCGAGCCGCGGGTCCATGCGCGCCTCGCGCACCAGCAGGTCGACGGCCTCGGTGAACGGCATGCGGCCGACGGCGACTTCGGCGTCGATCACGACTCTGCAGGCCCTCCACACCTGGTCGTTCAGGCGCATGAGCCGCACCTCGGGAGCAGCGAGAAAGCCTTGCCGCTCCATCATCTCCTCGCAGTAGAACGCCCAGCCTTCGGCGAGCAGGTCGCCGCCCTCGTACGCCCCGGCAAGGCGACGGGCGAGCGACGGAGCGCGATTGGCCCTCGTCAACTGGACATGATGCCCGGGGAAGGCTTCGTGCACCCCGGTCGTCGGCATCGAGGCCATGGGGTGAGCCGCCAATCCGGCCGCGTCCCCGGGCGGCGGCGGCGTCACATAGTAGTAGCCGAGCTGCCGCGCGGCGAACGGGCCGGGTGGGTCGTACGCCGCGAAGGGAAGCACGTTCCGCAGGTACTCGGGCGTGGCCGTCACCTCGAGTTCGGCGCCCTCGACCAGCGTGACCAGGTCGTGCGTCACGACGAAGTCGCGCGCGGCCGACACCGCGCGCCGATACTCGGGCACCAGATCATCGAAGGCGGGGTGCGCAGCGCGCACGGCGGCCACCGCGGCGCCGGCATCGCCGGCGCCCATGTCCGCCGCCAGCGCGCGCATCTCGGCCTGGGTCTCGGCGATGATGCTGCGCCCGAGGGCGGCGATCTGCTCCGGCGTCTCGTCGAGCATGTGCTCACGGCGCAGGATGTCGGTGATCACGGCACGACCGGACGCGCAGCGGTCGATGGTCACGGGCAGCATCTTGTCGCGCAAGAACTCGCGGTACGAAGCGAGAGCTCCGACCGCGGCCGCGGACGCGACGTCCAGGGAGCCCGGCCGCCGGACGCCGGCGGCGAAGTCCCGCACGCCCTTGCCCGCCAGCCGGATCAGGCCCTCACAGAGCTCGACCGCGTTCTCTACGAACACACGGGGCAGGCCCGGCTCAAGGTTGGCGCGCGCCTCCTCGAGCATCCCCGGCAGGGCGCGCAGACGCGACTCGAGGGCGCGCACGCGCTCGTCCTCCGGGGCGAGGTCACGGAGGAGGAGCGGCATGAGCGCCTCGAAGGCGACGTCCAGGTACGAGCCCGGGGCCATCTGGTGGACACGAAGCGAGTCGTAGCGGCGGACCAGCCGCCAGAGCACGGGGAGGAAGACGGCCGCCTCGGCGGTGGCGGCGGCGGGCGGCCGATCGGCCGGTCCCGCCGCCGCCGCCGGCGCCAGCTCGTCGATGCCGCGACGGGCGAGCGCCACCCGGGCCGCGACCGCATCGCGCGAGAACGAGGGCAGCGAATCGAGGCCGTCGGTCCGTCCCAGGCTCGTCGCCAGGACGGGGTCCGCGGCGACGAGCTCGTCGGCGAGCCGGGCGATGATGCGTTGGACGGAGGCCATCGAAGCCTCAGGTCCCCGACGTCCCCGAGCCCGCCCCCGACGTCTCTGGGCTGCCGCCCGACGTCTCTGGACTGCCGCCCGACGTCTCGCCGTCGGACCTCGCCTGCAAGTACGCGATGAGAGGCTCGATGCGGCCGCCCATGACCTTGTCGACCACGGCATCGAGGATGCTGCCCGCCACCTCGACGTCGGTCGCGCGCGGCCGATACGCGTAGGCTGGGCGGTTCCTGTCCTGTTCGAGCAGATCCTTGGCCGCCAGGTTGCGGAGGGCGCTCATCACAGTCGTGTAGGCGATGCGACGCCGCTCGCGGAGCTCTTCGTAGACGTCCCTCACCGTCACTTCGCCGTGGTCCCATACGATACGGAGGACGTCGGCCTCGAGCCATCCGATCCCGGTGAGGTCACGGCTGCGGCCACGCCGCTGCCACTTCGGGATCGACTCAGTCATCGCTGCTCCCAGTGTCGTCTTCGCCTTGCTGCCGCCGCGTCGCCCTCCGACGCCGCGTTCCGGTGATCGGCGGCCGCGCGTGACAGGCGGAGGTCGTCGGGGTCCGGTGCACTGTACCGACGGCGTTTCCGGTGTGCAATCGCGGCGGACGCAGGTCAGGCCGGCGGACGCAGTTCAGGCCGGCGGACGCCGCAGACGTTTGGCCGCGGCACGGTGCGCCTTGTCGTCGAGGCGCCGCTCGACCGCCGCGCGCGACGGCTTAGTCGGTACGCGCGGCGGCGCCGGCGGCGCGTTCAGCTTCTCGAGGCGTCGCCGCAAGCGGCGCAGGCACTCCTGTCTGTTCTGGTACTGGCTGCGCCGCGCCCGGCTCGTGACGACGACGCCGCTGGCGCGGTGCCGCAGACGGACGCCGCTCTCGGTGACGTTCTGATGTTGGCCCCCGGGCCCGCCAGCGCGGAACGTGTCCACGTCGCAGGCGGCAAGCAGTTCGTCGTCGCTCTCTGGGATCTCGTAGGGCGGCCCGGCGTTCACTCCCGTGCCTCCTCGATCCCCCAGTCCCGGCACACCACGTCGAGGACGCGAGCGGCGAGCCGGTCCGCCCCGGCGCGGGTCAGGTGGGTGCCGTCCGCCTGGCGCATGCGGACGAGCTCGCCGCCCGCGTCGCGCAGGTACGCCGCGTACCCGCCGTCCTCGTCGGCGAACAGGGTCCAGGCGTCGATGTACGTCACTCCTTCGTGCTCTGCCGCCGTCTCCTCGTACACCTCGTTCAGCCGCGCCATGCGAGCGGCGTACACCTCGTCCTTCATGATCGGCTGCCCGATCCAGTAGACCCTGCGGCCGCCGGCGGAGGCGATCTCCATAGCCTCGGCGACCCGGACCCGGTACAGGTCCAGCCAGGCGCGCGAGTCCACGTCAAGGACCCTGCCCTCCCATTCGACGTCCTGGGCATCGTTGCCGCCAACGAGGAACACGACGGCCTCGGCTTTCGTCCCCACGACCATGTCGATGAGGCGTTGCGGCCAGTCGAAGTAGTCCGGCCTGCTGAGCCCGCTGTTCACGTGGTAGTCAAGGCGGGCCTCGATGAGGCCGGTCTCTTCGGCGAGGGCCGCGAAGGGCCGCCCGAACTGCCCCGCCATCGAATCGCCGCCGATGTAGAGGCGCAGGGGATGGGCCGCCGTGATGACGCGCGGCCAGACCGGGCGCGCGTCGACGGCGGCCAGCTCACCGCGCTCGTGGTGGACGCCCTCGTCGCGCCCGAGGGCGCGGTCGAGGGCGCGCCCGGGCTCGTCGAGCCCCGTGGCGGCGCTCAGCGCCGCCACGGGGCGGACGAGCCAAAGGAGCGCCGTGCGCCGCGCTCCGACGGGCATCGCCTCGACGTCGCGACGCAGGGCGGCGGCGTCGAGCAGCCCGGCGAGGCAGAGGCCGAGCAGCATGGCGGCGAGGGCGGCGCCGGCGCTGGCGCGGCGGCGACGCCGCCCGCGCCCGCCCGGCGCCGCCCTCGCCCCCCTCACCTGCCTCCCGTCCCCCGTCGCCCGCGCCGACGCTCCCGTTCCGTCCACCGCGCCCCACCCCGAGGCTTCCGGGCCGCCCCCCGCGCCCCACCCCGAGGCTTCCGGACCGTCCCCCACGGTGTCGCTCCACCAGTCCTCGAACGTCATCTCACACCCCAGCGCGTCAGAACCCGAAGTAGATGAACTCGGCGACGCCCTGGGGGCCCAGGTAGTCGATGAGGAAGAGCGCCACGGCCAGGCAGAGCCCCTGAAGGACCCACCCGCCACGCTCGAGGGCGGACTCGACACCGGACCACAGGCGCCGGGGCAGGAACTGGAGGCCGAGGCCGAGCGCGGTGACGGCGGCCACCGTCGGAGTCACGGCGTCACCCAGACTCCCCAAGCCGGTCACCAGTCTGGCCAGCACCGCGCCGGCCACGGACAGCGAGTCGGCGCGGAAGACCACCCAGGCGAGAGCCACGAAGTGGAAGGTGAGCAACCCGTGCCACAGGCGGGCCCCCGGCGTCTCACTGGACTCGGGCACGCCGAGGCGCCGGCGGCGGTCGGCGCGTCCGTGCTCCATCACCATGGCCCCGCCGTGCAGACCGCCCCACACGACGTACGTCCAGCCGGCGCCGTGCCAGAGGCCGCCGAGCAGCATCGTCAGCATCAGGTTGCGGGCCGTCGCGCGGGACCCGCGCCGACTGCCGCCGAGAGGTATGTACAGGTAGTCGCGCAGCCACCCGGACAGGGTCATGTGCCAGCGGCGCCAGAACTCGCGCACCGAGCGCGCCGCATACGGGACGTCGAAGTTCTCGGGCACGACGAAGCCCAGCAGGAGCGCGACCCCGATGGCGATGTCGGTGTAGCCGCTGAAGTCACAGTAGATCTGCGCCGCGTAGGCGTAGATGCCGACGAGGGTCTCCCAGCTCGAGTATTGGCCGGGCGCGTCGAAGAGGCCGTTGACGAGATGGGTGGCGAGGTAGTCGGCGACGAGGACCTTCTTGACGAGGCCGCCGAGGATGCGCCGGAAGGCGCGCGCCGCGTCCACGCTGCGCGGGTCGCGCGGCGCGCGCAGTTGCGGCAGGAACTCGGCGGCCCGCGCGATCGGCCCCGCCATCAGGTACGGGAAGAAGGCCACGTACACGGCGAAGTCGAGGGCCGCCGCCGGAGCGATCCGGCCGCGGTAGATGTCGACCACGTACGTCAGGACGCGGAAGACGAGGAACGAGAGGCCGACCGGCACGACGAGGTCGAGCAACGGCAGCGACGTCCCCAACCCGAACATGCCGAGCAGCGCGGCGAGCGAGGCGACGAAGAAGTCGTAGTACTTGAAGACGCCGAGCACGGCGAGGTCCGCCGCGACGGCCAGCGCCAGCCAGGCCGTGCCGTCCCGCGCCCGCTCGCCGTCCCCCGCCTGCTCGCCGTCCCCCGCCTGCTCGCCCTCTTGGCGGCCGGCGCCGAGGCCACCGGCAGCCGCGATGCGCAGGGCGAAGAACTGGTTCACCAGGGTAACGCCGGCGAGCAGGAGGACGAAGCGCCAGTCCCACCAGCCGTAGAACACGGCGCTCGCCGCGAGGACCGTCCAGCGCCACACGCGCGGCCTCGGCATCGTCAGCCAGTTCGCGACGAAGACGACGAGGAAGAAGACGGCGAATGTGACCGTGGGAAACAGCATGCAGGCGCCCTCGTCGAGTCTACGAGACGGTCCCGGCTTTGGCCACAGTCGGCGAGCCGCGCGCCCACGGGACGCCTGGGCACGTCGCCGTTCCAACGTCTCGAGCTGCCGCGCACCGCGCCGCGAGGTCCCTTACGCCGCGCGCTCGCGCGGCGTCCCGCCGCCTCTGGTACGCTCTGCGGCGTGCGGGCCGCCGCGCGAGCGCGGCGGCCGATCCGCGACGCGAGGGGGACGTCATGGCGAGCGAGTCCGACGGTGTGTGGGACCTTCCGTTCACGGCGAGCGAGTACGCGGCGAGGATCGCCGATGTCCGCGCCGAGATGACACGGCGCGGTATCGACCTCCTGTACGTGTCCTCGCCCGCCAACCTGAACTACCTCCTCGGACACCGGGCGGTCTGGTTCGACCCGCGCAACGTCACCGGCCTCGCCGTCCCGGCGGCCGACGTTCCTCCCGTCTATTTCGACACCTACGACCACGCTCCCGGCTGGCCGCCGACGATCACCGACGCGGTCAGGTACGGGGAGCACGGGTTCTACTATCCCGAAGGGCCGCAGACCGTCGCCGACACGCTCAAGGCGCGGGGCTTGCTCAAGGGCAGAGTCGGGCTCGAGTACTGGAGCTGGGCGCCGGGCGGGCCGGCGTTCGCCGAGCTCGCCCGGCGCCTCACGACCGCCGGCGCCGCCGAGGTCGTCGACGGCTCCTGGGTCGTCGACCACGTGCGCCTCGTCAAGTCGCCCAAGGAGCTCGAGTACACGCGCGAGGCGCTCGCCATCGCCGACGCCGCCTACGAGGCCCTGGCCGACGCCCTTACCCCCGGCATGACGGAGCACGAGATCGACGCCCTGCTCGCCTACGAGTGCAAGCGGCGCGGCGGCGACGAGCCCGGCATCCGCACCATGGTGCGGACGGGGCCGAAGACCGCCGCCTTCCACGCCCCGGCCGGCGACCGCGAGATCCGGGAAGGCGAGTTGCTCATGATCGACATGTCGGCGGTGCGTCACCAGTACCACGGCAACACGGCGCGCGCCTTCTCGATCGGCGGCGACGACTTCTGGGCGGACGCCCTCGCCAAGCTCGTCGCCGCCCGTGACGAGACCTGCGCGCAGATCCGCCCCGGCGACCCCACGATGAAGCTTCAACGACTCATGGACGAGGCCGTCGACGCCGCCGGCCTGCGCCCCTACGTCTGGTGGGTCGGCGGCTACGTCCTCGGCGTCGCCGTACCGCCCGACTGGGTCGGCCATGTCTACCTGAACGACGAAGAGGGCTTCGAGCCCGGCGTCTTCACGCCTGGCTTCGTCGCCAACTGGGAGGTCCAGCTCTGGGACCTGCCCGACGGCGGCGGCGCGGGAGTCATCGACACGATGATCGCCACCGACGTCGGCATCGAGATCCCGGCGCGCTTCCCGGGCACGTTGACGGTCGTCTGAAGCGAGCCACCCCCGACGCTGGTGGGCCCTGGGCCGCGGCCCGCGACGGCCGCTGACCTCCAGCGAGCGCACCGGCGAGTGCGTCGCCGGCACCGTCGTCGGCCGGCGACCGGCTCAGACCGGCCAGAACTCCTCGTAGCCGGGGGCGACACGGGGCCAGGGCTTGACCGTCTCCCACGCTTCACCCACGGCGAGCACGAGCCCGTCACCGAAGCGTGGCCCGGTGATCTGCAGACCGAACGGCACGCCGTTGGGGCAGACACCGGCGGGCACACTGAGCGCCGGGTGCCCGGTGACGTTCTGCGCCTGGGTGTTGTAGACGGAGGACGGCGTCCCGGGGTGGTCCTCACCCGAGAGCAGGCCGTCGGCCGGGTACCCTTCGGTGGCCATCGTCGGCGTGACGATGACGGCGTCGGAGCCGAGCAGCTCGTCCAGGTCCCGGGCATACTCGAAGCGCCGACGCCGCGCGGCCAGATACTCCTCGAAGGACACCTTGAGGCCGAAGCGCATCGCGCCGCGGAAAGCGGGGTGCAGCCGCTCCTGGTTGGCCTCGATCCAGGCGCGTCCCTTCTCGTACGCCTGCTCGGCCGCCGCCATGAGCGTCCAATCCTCGTCGACGTTGCCGCCCTGCAGGACCGCCCGCGGCTCCAGCGGCTCCACGGCGAGGCCCACGTCCGTCTCGAGCGCCTCGAGGGCGTCGGCGAAGAGGTCGGCGACGACCGGCGGCAGGGGTCCCCAGTCGGCGAACCGGGGTGCCGCGAACACGCGTCGGGGCAGGCGCCCCGTCGGCGCAAGGTCGACGGAGCCGGCCGGCAGCGTCGCCGGGTCACCCGGCGCGGGCCCGGCCGTCACCGTGAGCAACAGGCGCAGGTCGGCGACCGTCGTCGCCAGCGGACCGTCGGTGGTGAAATCCATCCACGACGGCGCCCCGTCGCGGGCGACGAGGCCGTGCGTCGGCTTCAACCCGGCGAGGCCGCAGAACGCGGCCGGGATGCGGATCGACCCGCCACCGTCGCTCGCCGTGGCGATCGGCGCGTAGCCGGCGGCCAGGGCGGCGGCGGAGCCGCCGCTGGAGCCGCCGGGCGACCACTCCGGCGCCCACGGGTTCCGCGTCACGCCATAGACGAGGTTCGCGGTGAAGCCCTCGAAGCAGAACTCGGGGATGTTGGTCTTACCGACGACGATCGCCCCGGCGTGCCGCAGACGCGCGATGTGCAGACAGTCGCGCGGCGCCGGCGGCGCGTCGGCGAGCGTCAGCGAGCCCTCGGTGCTGGGCAGTCCCGCGACATCGTGGGCCTCCTTGGCCAGCAGAGGCAGGCCGGCGAGCGGCCCCAGGCGCTCGCCGCGCGCCGCGGCCGCATCGACCGCGTCCGCCTCGGCGAGCGCCTCATCGGCGCGCAGACGGACGACGGCGTTCAGAACGTCGTCCTGGCGCGCGATCTGGTCCAGCGACCGCTGAACGAGCTCGCGCGCCGACACCTTCCTCGTCCTCACCAGCCCGGCAAGCGTCTCCAGCATGTCGTCCCCTCCTTCATCCCGCCCGGTGTCGAGACCGGCCCTCCTGCCCCCACGGGGGACCCGTCAGCGACGGCTTCCTCGATCATGGCCCGCGCCGCCCTCGCATGGCCCGCGCCGCCCTCGCCGGTCGCCACCCTACCGCGTCGCCTCGTCAGCCGGT
Organism: Actinomycetes bacterium; assembly: GCA_029547745.1. Lineage (GTDB taxonomy): Bacteria > Actinomycetota > Thermoleophilia > UBA2241 > UBA2241 > UBA2241. The sequence goes on along the minus strand of JAKPOQ010000120.1, from coordinate 7,424 downwards.
AGCCTTGTCGGCAAGGACAGCCATGACCCGCGACCGCGGGCGGACGGGAGGGAACATGACGGAGCTGCGTTCGGCGCTCGAGGAGCGCATCGTAGAGACAGCGCGCACGGCGCGCGACGACGTCGTCGGCCTCCTGGGCGAACTCGTCGCCTGCGACACCACGGCGCGCAGCGTCGACGAGCCGGCGCGCGAGGAGGAGAAGCTCCAGCAGCTCCTCGCGCGCCGGCTCCAAGCGCTGGGCGCCGCGGTCGACCTTTGGGAACCGCCGTCGACCGGGACGGGCAACCGCCACGTCCCCGACGAGCTGACGTTCGGCGGGCGCCCGCAGCTCGCCGCGCACCTGCGCGGCGCGGGGGGCGGGCGCAGTCTCCTCCTCAACGGGCACATCGACGCCGTGTCCGCCGAGCCCAAGGAGCTCTGGACGAGCGACCCCTTCCGCCTGACCGAGCGTGACGGCCGCCTCTACGGCCGCGGCACGGCCGACATGAAAGGCGGCCTCGCGAGCATGGTCGTCGCCCTCGAGACCCTGCGGCGCTGCGACGTCCGCCTCGCCGGCGACCTCATCTTCTGCAGCGTCACCGACGAGGAGTCGTCGGGCGCCGGCGGCTTCGCCGCCGTCGCCCGCGGCGTCAGGGCCGACGCCGGCATCTGCGCCGAACCCACCGACTTCGATGTCTGGGTCGCTTGTCGCGGATCGCTCACGCCCATCATCACCATCCCCGGCCGGCCGGGCCACGCTGAGATGCCCCAGCCCCACTGGCGCGCCGGCGGCGCCGTCAACGCGATCGACAAGCTCCGCCTCGTCCTCGAGGCCGTCGCGCGCCTCAACGACGAGTGGCGCGACCGGCCCGACCAGCGGCACCCCTACCTCAGCCCAGGGACGATCGTAGCGACCGTCGTCCACGGCGGGGAGTGGGAGATCACCTATCCGGCGCGCTGTACCCTGACCTGTGAGGCGATGTATCTGCCGACGCATCTCGACACCGAAGGCACAGGCAGGAAGGTCGAAGCCGAGATCAAGGACTGGATCGAACGCGCCGTCGCCGTCGATCCGTGGTTCGACGAGCACCCCCTGGAGTGGTTCTGGGACGGCGACGTCGTGCCTGCCGAGGTCCCCTCCGACCATCCCGTCGTCAGCGCGGCCCTCGACGCCGGCGGCGCCGTCGGACGCAACGGGCGCGTGGCCGGCTTCGACTCATGGCACGACGGCGCCACCTTCACGCGCCGCGGAGGAACGCCCACCGTGTGCTTCGGACCGGGACTAGGAAGCACAGCCCACATCATCGACGAGTGGACGACGGCCGACGCTCTCGTCGACCACGCCGCCGCCACGGCGCTCCTCGCCCTGCGCTGGTGCGGGGTGGACGACTGACGCATCAGGACACACGGTAGGCGCGCACGGTGAAGCCCGACGGCGCTCACGTGTAACATCCGCCGCCCTCCTGCGTCTCTACGGGTGAGAACGCCCTCGCAGAGAGACGAAGGAGGCCCCACATGAGGATCGTCAAGACGCTCGCCATCGCGCTCGCCGTCATGCTCGCCACGACGGCGGTCGCCTACGGCGCCGACCAAGTCAGGCAGCGCGACCAGAGCCCCGACAGGGTGAAGCTCCAGCAGCAGAAGCGCGACGGGAGCTGCCAAGACGTGACCACGACCGTGGCAGGCGATCAGGCCGCGGCCGACGATCCCGTCGCCGACAGGACGCCTGCGCAGACGCGCGACCGCGACCGCGACCAACTCCGCGACGGCTCGTGCGGCGACGACCAGTGCCCGCAGACCCAGGCGCAGACCCGCGACCGCACCCAGGACCGGGAGCAGGACTGCACGCAGACGCAAACGCAGGTTGAGACGCGCTCGCATGACGGGAACGCCTGGGACGACGGCGACGCCGGGCATGAAGGTCAGGACGCCGGCGGCCACGGCGCCGGTCCCGGTCACAACGGGGATGGCCGCGCGGACAGCGGGAACTGATTCGATTCGCACGGCGGACCGTGACCGGGACACACGACTCTGACCGGGATGACCGACAGCGCAGCACCTCGCGCGCAGGCCATCTCGGCGGACGCCCATCGGGAGGTCGGGCGGCGGGCGGCGGGCCGACGGCCCGCCGCCCGCCGCTCCCTGCCTTACCGGCCCGAGCTGACACCACGGACCGCAGCGCCTACACTGTCACCGTGCCCTCACCTCCCGCTCGAAGGGGTACCGCATGACCAGTCCCGACCGGCCCCCGCGCATCGACGGTCGAACGGCCGACGGTCTGCGCCGCGGCGACCCGCACGCCTTCGAGGAGCTCTACGTCGAGCTTCGCGGCGGCGTGTACAACCTCGCGGCGCGCATCGTCGGCGACCGTGGTGAGGCCGAGGACATCACGCAGGAGGTGTTCCTGCGCGCCTTTCATCACCTGCCCGGGACGGCCGAGGAGGTCCGTCCCGAGGCCTGGGTGTACAGGACGACGGTGAACGCCTGCTTCGACCATCTGCGGCGCCGCAGGCCGGCACCGGTCGACGTCCGGACGACCCACGAAGCCGCCGGTGGCGACGCATACGCTCAGGCGGCGATAGCCGCCGCCGTCGAGGAGACCCTCGACCGCCTCAGCCCCCGTTACCGCACCGCTCTCGTCCTCAAAGACCTGCACGGCCTCGGGAACGGCGAGATCGCCGAGATCATGGGCGTCGCCCGGGGCACGGTCGGCGTCCTGCTCTTCCGCGCCCGCAGCGCCTTCAGGAAGCACTACCGCGAGGTGGCGCCGACGCTCGGCGCGGCGGTCCCCGCGGGGCTCGCCGTCTGGCTGCCTCCCCTGGCTCTTCCCCCGGGTCTTGCGACGATCCCAGCGTTCCCGGCCCCCGTCGCCGCACCGACGTTGGCCTCACCCCCGGCCCTCGGGCCGCTCGCGCCCGTCGCGGCGACGGCGGCGCCGCCGGTCGCCGCGGGTCTCGGCAAGCTCGCCGGGGCGCTGACGACCAGGATCGCCGTGGTGACGATCGCCGCGACCGTCGCCACCGGCGGCGGTATCGTCGCCTACGAGACCCACGGCGCCGACTCGGACTCGCGGCCCGCGACCTTGAAGAGTGTGCCCGGCGCCGTCGCAGTCTCGTATCGAGGCGGAGAGCACTCCCACGCCAAGACCCACGCCGGACTCGCCGCCGGGATGTCGGACGACGGCCAGGCCGGCGAGGGCAGCGAGGGTATGTACCACGGCGGCGCTACGCCGGCGGGTGACGGGACGCACGGCCCGAGCGACGGAAGCGACGGTGGACGCGGCGATACCGAGCCGGTCCGCTCGGGCGAAGGGTCGGCCGCCGGGTCCGGCCGGGGGAGTGCGGCCACGACCGGCAGTGGGAGCGCCGCCGCGACCGACGGTGGATCCGACGGCGGCGCGCACGCCGGCGACCAGACGCACAACGCCGAGGGCGACGGAGTACATGCTGGTGACGGAGGCGGGACGCACACCACCGACGGCGACGTGACGCAGGATGGCGGGAGCCCGGGCGGCACAGCGCCGGCGGACGGCCCCGCCGCAGCCTGAACCGTCCCTCGCGTCACCCCGTCCACGGTCCGCAGGTCCATCGAGGTCCCCGGGGCGCGCAGCGAAGTCGCGGCTGGATGGGCCACGTTCGTTGAGGCGATCCCCTGTCGCTGCGCCGCTCCGGACGCGCCTGAGTCGGCGGCGGAGGGTCGCTGACAGCGGTCGCCCCGGCGCTGCATCGGCTGATGCCCAGGCCCTCCCGGTACATGAGACACTGCGCGTGATGAGACTGCGCGCCGTGTCGTTCAACATCCGCAACGGGAAGGCGTGGGACGGCCTCGACTCGTGGCCGCTGCGCCGCCGGGCCACAGCGGAGGCCGTCGCCCGCCTACTTCCCGACATCGTCGGCCTGCAGGAGGCGCATCGCTTCCAGGAGCGCTACCTGCTGCGCCGCCTGCCCGGCTTCGCCGCCTGCGGCGCCGGACGCGACGACGGACGCCGGCGGGGCGAGCGCTGCGCCATCCTCTACGACACGCGCCGGCTCGCCGTCGAGCGCTGGACGACGCGCTGGTTCTCGGACACGCCCGACATCGCGGGCTCGGTCAGCTGGGGCGCCCGGCCGCCGAGGGTCGCGACCCTGGCGTGGTTCCGGGAGCATGGCGTGCCGCCCGCCCCACCCGCGCCGACCCGCTTCGCCGTCGCCGACGTCCACTGGGACGGGGCCTCGGCCGACGCGCGCCTGCGCAGCGCCGAGGCCCTGCTCACGTGGATCGACGACGGCCGGCCGTGGATCGTCCTCGGCGACCTCAACACGACCTGCGAGGACGCCTCGGTGCGGCGTCTGCTGGCCGCCGGCCTGCGCGACCCGCTGGCCACGCTCGGCGCCGGCGGCCCCGGCGCCGGCACGCACCACCGGTGGGACGGCCGCACCGACTGGACGCGCATCGACTTCGTCCTCGTGACGAAGGAGTGGCGCGTCCATGAGGCGGCCATCGTCCAAGAGTCCGTCCACGGCCGCCTCCCTTCTGACCACTGGCCGGTCCTCGCCGACCTCGAGCTCGGCAACGAGGGCCAGGCTGAGGAAGAGGACGCCATATGTCGGACGACACGCGATGATCGAGCGCCCCTGTCGTCGCGCGAAGATCCCACTCACGTCACACCGGGCGAAAAGGAGGACCCATGACGCCCCAGGTACTCACGACCCGTTCACCGTGGCCGCGTCTCGCCATCGTCGCGGCCTGGGCCATCGCCTTCGCCGTCGTCGAAGCGATGATCGTCTACTACCTGCGCAAGCTGTTCGCCCTCGAGTACGCGACCGTCTTCACGGAGCGGACCTTCCACTTCCCCCAGAAGTACCTGCTCGAGGAACAGGGGCGCGAGGCGGCGACGATGGTCATGCTGCTCACCGTCGGCCTGCTCGCGGGGCGCACACTCTGGCAGGCGTTCGCCTACTGGATCTTCGCCTTCGGCGTGTGGGACATCTTCTACTACGTCTGGCTCCGGGTACTGCTCGGCTGGCCGAGCTCGCTCGGGACACGCGACCTGCTCTTCCTCATCCCGAACGAGTGGTGGGGCCCGGTGTGGCTGCCGACGTCGATCTCGGTGGGCTTCATCGTCGCCGCCGTCCTCATCCTGCGCTTCACGCGGCGGCCGTGAACGGAACGATGGGCGCCGGCCGCAGCGCACCGCACCACGTCCGGACACCTCGCCGGCCGAGTCGCGAAGGAATCGGCGGCGAGGGTCGTCCGACCAGGGCGTGCCCCCGACTCAGGTAAGCTTAGGCCGCCGCGACGAGGGCCGGCGGCTGCGAGGCCGCAGCGCTCAAGAGCGGACGTCGAGAGCGAGGTCGCATGGCCGACAGACAGTTCGTGGGTCCATACCGGGTGACGGGGCCTGCTCCCGCGGGGCGGGCCCTCGAGGCCTATCAAGCGGTCGACGGCGAGGGCCATGCCGTCGTCGTGAAGCTCATCGCGCCCGTCGACCGTGAGCGCTTCCTCGCCCAGATGCGCGAGATCGCCGCCATCGACCACCCCAACATCGCCAAGGTCCTCGACTGGGGTGTCGAGGGCGACCTGTCGTACGTCGTCACCGGAGCGATCGAGGGGAACGACCTCGCCTCGCTGACGGCATTGGGCGGCCCGCCGGCCGCCGCCGTCGTCGCCGAGCTCGGCGCCCAGGCGGCGGCCGCCCTGGCCGCCCTCCATGCTCGCGGCATCATGCACGGCGGGGTCACGCCCCTGACGATGGTGCGCGCCGCCGACGGCACCCTCAAGCTCACCGACGCCGGACTCGCCACGGCCGCCGGTCCGGTCGACCTCAGTGACGCCGACCCGCCCGAAGCCGCCTACTTCGTCAGCCCGGAGGAGGTCCTCGCCCGTCCCGTCACGCCCCTCTCGGACGTCTATGCGCTGGGCGCGAGCCTCTACACGATCGCCGTCGGCTGCGTGCCGTTCGACGGGCCCAACGCCCTCGTCGTCGCGCAGAAGCACGTCGGCGCGGCGCCGGACCCGCCGCGCAGGTTCCGCCCCGACCTGCCGGCGCCGCTCGAGCGCACCATCCTCAAGGCGATGGGCAAGCAGCCCGAGCAGCGCCCGGCCTCGGCCGAGGAGCTCCGCCGCGCCCTGGCGCGCTCGGCCACCGTCCTGCGCGACGCGCCGCCGGCGCCCGCCTCGGCCCCGACCGAGCGGCCGAGGACGCCGATCTGGCCCTGGGTCATCGGCCTCGTCATCGTCGCTGCGGTCCTGGCCGCGATCTGGGTGCCGGGACTGTTCGCCGGCGGGAGCGTCTCCGTCCCGTCCGTCACCGGGATGACGCTCGACCAAGCCCGCCAGACGCTGGCGGACGCGGGCCTTGAAGTCGGGTCCGTGACCCCCGATGCGAGCGCCACGACGGCGCCGCAGGGGACGGTCCTCTCTCAGGACCCGACGGCCGGAGAGAAGGTGGACGAGGGAAGCGCGGTCGCGCTCGTGATCGCCGGCGCCGGCGTCGTCGTCGTGCCCGACCTGAAGGGCCTCAGCCGCGCCGACGCCGAGGCGGCGATCACTGCGGCCGGGCTCGTCCTCGACTCCGTCCTGCAGGACTACTCCGACGAGGTCCCCGCCGGCAGCGTGGTCGAGCAGTCGCCGGCGGCCGGGACCACCGTGCCCTACGGGACCGCCGTCGTCATCACGGTGTCGACCGGCCCCCAGTCGCCGACGGGCTCCACAGCGTCACCCGTCCCGGGCGGGACGGTCGTGCCCAGCGTCGTCGGCATGCTGCCGGTGGACGCCCTGGCGGCGCTCGAGGCGGCGGGGCTGAGCGCGACGACGACGACCATTTCGAGCGACACGGTCGACCCCGGGAGGGTCGTCTCGCAGACGCCGGCGGGCGGCGCCACGGTCAGCCCCGGGGCGAACGTGACCCTCGTCGTCTCGACGGGACCCGGGGCTACGCCGGCGCCGTGAGGCGGCGCGCGGGGCGGCTCCGCAGCCGCCAGGCGAAGCCGGCCAGACGCGCCTCGTCGAGCGGGTCGCCGTCGTTGTAGACGACGAGGAGGGGGAAGTCGGCGACGCGGCGGAGCTCGGCCTCCGCGAGGAGGGCCGGGCCGCAGCCGCGCGGCGCGACCGTGACGACGCCGTCCACGATCCCCTTCTTCCACGCCAGCATGGCGCTGCCCACGGTCGGGATCGACTCCCCGAACGGATAGGCGCCGAGCAGCCTGCGTCCCTCGGCGTCCAGGGCACGGATGTCGTGCCACTGGACCCATGGGTGCAGCGGCCGCACCGCCGCCATGAGCCTTTCGATGATCACCTTCATGACCTTGAGCGTCGCCCGACGCTTGAGGGCCGTGCCGGTGAGGGGCCCCGCGTCCTGCAGGCTGCGCAGGGCGAGGAGCTCGAAGAACTCGCCGAACGGCTCGAAGAGGACGCGCAGGCCGAGGTCAGCGAGCCGGCGCTGCAGGTCGTCGTTGCCCCACTCG
>JAKPOQ010000083.1 GCA_029547745.1 Actinomycetes bacterium | reverse complement strand
GGCCCTCTTCAAGTCGCCCTGCCAGCACACCTGCCCGATCGGGATGGACGTGCCGGCCTACATCGCGCTGATCCGCGACAACCGGCTCGAGGACGCCTACCGGGTCATGCTGAAGACCAACCCCTTCCCCTCGGTCTGCGGGAGGGTCTGCGACCACCAGTGCCAGACCAAGTGCCGCAGGGGCCTGCTCGACGAGCCCGTGGCGATCAAGTTCCTGAAGCGCTACATCACCGACAACGCGCCGCGGCCGCAGGTGAGGCCCGTCGGCATCACCCGCAAGGAGAAGATCGCCGTCGTCGGCGCGGGGCCCGCGGGCCTCACCTGCGCCCGGGATCTCGCCCTGCGCGGCTATGCCGTGACGGTCTTCGAGGAGCTCCCCACGCCGGGCGGCATGCTCAGCTGGGGCATCCCCTCCTACCGCCTGCCGAGGACGGTCCTCGAGAAGGAGATCGATGACATCCGCAAGCTGGGCGTCGACATCCGCTGCAGCACCCGGGTGGGCCGCGAGGTGTCCTGGGGCAAGCTCAACGAGGACTTCGACTGCGTCTACCTCGCGCCGGGCGCCCACAAGAGCCAGCGCATGGGCATCGAGGGCGAGGACCTCCAGGGGGTCTGGGGCGGCGTCGAGTTCCTCCGCGACTACAACGGCGACGAGGAGGGCTGGAAGAGCGGCCGCAAGAGCCTCGGCACGAGGGTCGCCGTCATCGGCGGCGGCAACTCCGCCATCGACGCGGCCCGCACGGCCCTGCGCCTCGGGGCCGAGGTGACGATCCTCTACCGGCGCCTGCGCGAGGACATGCCCGCCGCGGCCGAGGAGATCGTCGCCGCCGAGCACGAGGGCATCAAGATCGAGTACCTCATCGCGCCGCTGCGCGTCGTGGGCGCCAGCGGCCGCGTCGCGGGGATCGAGTGCCTGCGGCAGAGGCTCGGGGATTTCGATTCGAGCGGCCGCAAGCGGCCCGTGGCGATCCCGGGCTCCGAGTTCACGCTGAGCGTCGACACGGTGATCGCCGCCATCGGCCAGACGCCGGATCTGTCCTTCGTGCCCGCCGAGAGCGGCGT
>JAKPOQ010000067.1 GCA_029547745.1 Actinomycetes bacterium | reverse complement strand
TGCGCGCGCCGCCCGGTCGATGTCACGCCCGTGTGGCTGATGCGCCAGGCCGGCCGCTATCTTCCCGAGTATCGCGAGATCCGCGAGCGGCTGTCGTTCATCGAGATGTGCAAGCGTCCCGACGTCGCCTGCGAGGTGACGTTGCAGCCGTTGCGCCGTTTCGACCTCGATGCGGCCATCGTCTTCGCCGACATCCTCCTGCCGCTCGAGCCCATGGGCATCGGGTTCCGCTTCGCCGCCGAGGGCGGACCCGTCATCGACCATCCGATCCGCAGCGGCCGCGACGTCAAGGGCGTACGGGCGATCGACCCGCGGACCGAGCTCGACTACGTGATGGAGACGCTGCGCCTGGTGCGCCGCGAGATCGACGGCAAGACGCCGCTCATCGGCTTCGCCGGCGCGCCCTACACGCTGGTGAGCTACGTCGTCGAGGGAGGCCACCCGCGGGACCACGCCCACGTCAAGTCGCTGATGCTCAGCGACCAAGCGACCTTCAATGGTCTGATGGAGCTGCTCGCCGAAGTGGTCGCCGGCTATCTGCTGGCGCAGATCGAGGCCGGCGCCCAGGCCGTGCAGCTCTTCGACTCCTGGGTCGGGCGGCTCGCACCGTTCGATTACGAGCGCTTCGTCCTGCCCCACGTGCGCTACGTGATCGACCAGGTCCGCGGCCGTGGGGCGCCGGTCATCTACTTCGCCAACGGCGCCTCCGGCATGCTCGACCTCGTGGGTCAGACCGGCGCCGACGTGTACGGCGTCGACTGGCGCATCGGCATCGACCGCGCCTGGGAGCAGCTCGGCGACGTCGCCGTGCAGGGCAACCTCGATCCACTGACCCTGCTGGGGCCGCCGGCGGCCATCGCGGAGCACGTCGCCGACGTGCTCCGCCGCGCCGGCGGCCGCCCGGGTCACATCTTCAACCTCGGTCACGGTCTCGTGCCACAGACCGACCCCGCGAACGTGCGCCACCTCGTCGACACCGTCCACCGGCTGTCGGCCGGGGCGCGCGACTGAAAGGGAGCGCGCCCATGACGACCGACACGTCCGTCCCGCAGGGCGGCGGCTCTTCGCGGAGCACGCCGTCGAAGGCCGCCTCGGCACGGGGCGCCATGATGTCGACCACGCCGCCGGAGAGCATGGTCGACGTCGTCCTCCTCGCCTTCGGCGGTCCGGCCGACCTTTCGGCGGTCGCCGAGTTCCTCGCCCGCATGACGGGCAGGACGCCCACGGACGAGACGGTCGCCGCCGTACGCGAGCGCTATGCGGCGATCGGCGGCGCGTCGCCGCTGCCGGAGATCACCGCGCGACAGGCCCGCGCCCTGCAGGCGAAGCTCGTGCAGGAACTGGTCTTCCCCGTCCGCGTGCGTCATGGCTTCCTTTTCGCCGAGCCCGGAGTCGCGGAGTGCCTCAAGGAGTTGACGGCGGGCGAGGTCGTCGCGCTGCCGCTGTCGCCCTTCGGGGCCCGTGAGACGCGGGACCGGTACCGCAAGGCACTGGACGAGGCAGGGGCGACGGACGTCCCCATGATCGAGGGTTGGTACGCCGGCCGAGGGTTCGTCAAGGCGGTCTCGAAGCGCATCGCCGAAGCGCTTGACGGTTGCGACGCCGGCGAGTGGGCAGTGCTCTTCACGGCGCACAACGTGCCGCTCGAGAACGTCCTCGAAGGAGACCCGTACGTCGAGCAACTGCAGCAGACCATCGCTCAGCTCGTACCGCGGATCATGCCGGGAGACTGGCGTTTCGCCTTTCAGAGCAAGGGCCGCGGCGGCGGCGAATGGCTCGAGCCCGAGGCCGACGACGTGGTCCGCGCTCTCGCCGGCGACGGCTGGGAGAAGCTGCTCGTCGTGCCGCTCGGCTTCGTGAGCGACAACGTCGAGACGCTCTACGACCTCGACGTCCAGTTGCGCGCCGTGGCGGAAGCGAACGGCATGGAGTATCGGCGCTCGGCGCCGCCCAACGACTCGCCGTACTTCGTCGAGGCGCTCGCCGACGTGGTCGTCGACTACCTGGCGCGACGGCCGGTCGAGGACCAGTCGCACCGGCCCGACAAGCCGCACGCACACGGGTAAGCTGATGAGCGACCCGTCGCGCACCCCTCGCGTCGCCGTCCTCGGGGGCGGCATGGCCGGGCTCGGCGCCGCGCGCGCCCTGGAAGACGCGCGCCGGGTCGGCGACGACGTCGACTGGGTGCTCTTCGAAGCCGACCAGCGCTTCGGCGGAAAGGTGGAGACGCGTCGGCACGACGGTTTCGTCGTCGAGGGCGGCCCGGATTCGGCGATCCTCGAGAAGCCGTGGCCGATCGAGATGGCGCGCAGGCTCGGTATCGGCGACCGCTTCCTCGACTCGAACGACGAGATCCGCAAGAGCTTCGTCTACTCCCGCCGCCGTCTGTACGAGCTGCCCGAGGGCATCGTCCTCATGGTCCCGACGCGCCTCGTGCCGTTCGCGCTCAGCGGATTGATCACCTGGCCGGGGAAGATGCGCATGGCCCTCGACTTGGTCCTGCCGCGCGGCGGCATCGCGCGCGCTACCCGGGCGAGCGGACGAGCGAGGGTGAGCGGACGAGCGGGGGTGAGCGGACGAGCGGGGGCAGCCCGTGGCGCCGCGGCGGCGAGCACCGCATCGGGCGTCGCCGGAGCGACGCCCGACGAGAGTCTCGCCGCCTTCGTCCGCCGTCGCCTCGGTCGCGAGGCGCTCGAGCGCATCGCCGAGCCCATCGTCGCCGGCATCCACGCCGGCGACCCCGAGCAGATGAGCGTGCTGGCGACGTTCCCGATGTTCCTGGAGATGGAGCGCGACCATCGCAGCCTGATCCTCGCGATGCTCAAGCGTCGCCGGGCCCGGAGCGGTTCGGCGGCGGCCACGGGCGGCGCGGCGGCCACGGGCGGCGCGGCCGCCGGCTCACCGCGGCCCACGTCGTACTTCTACTCGTTCCGCACCGGTCTCGCCGACCTCAGCGACGCGCTCGTCGCGAGCCTGCCTGCAGAGCGCATGCATCAGGGCGTGGCCGTGCGGTCGATCGCGCGGAGCGGCGCCGGATGCGGGCGATGCGCCGGCAGCGGCCGCTATGTGCTCGACCTCGTCGGCGGTCGCCGAGAACTGGTCGACGCGGTCGTGCTCGCGACCCCGGCCTGGGCGAGCGGCGAGCTGCTTCGCCCGCTCGCGCCGCTCGCCGCCTCGGCTCTCGGTTCGATCTCCTACGCCACGGTGGCGACCGTGTCGCTGGGCTTCCGTCGGGACCAGGTCGCACATCCGCTGCGCGGCTTCGGCTACGTCACGCCGCGCGCCGAGGGCCGGCCCGTCATGGCGACCACCTGGAGCTCGAGCAAGTTCCGGCACCGCGCTCCCGAGGGTCACGTGCTCCTGCGGAGCTTCGTGGGCCGCGCCGGTCTCGAGGCGCCGGCGCAACTCGACGACGACGAGCTGACCGCGCTGGTCCGGCGCGAACTCCGGGACGTCATGGGCATCGCCGCCGAACCGGAGCTCGTCGAGATCTTCCGCTGGCCGAAAGGCATGCCTCAGTACCGTGTCGGCCACACCGACCTGGTGGCGCGCATCGAGGCGGCGGTCGCCGATGTGCCGGGCATCGAGCTCGCCGGCGGCGCCTACCACGGTGTCGGCATCGGCGACTG
>JAKPOQ010000051.1 GCA_029547745.1 Actinomycetes bacterium | reverse complement strand
AGCCCGCGAGGAGTTCGCGGCCCCGCGCCGAGGGAGCGTGTCGGCACCCCCATTCAGGTTCAGCCCCAGGTCCAAACCCGCCGGTGGAGGCGGGCATTCGGCCGAGCCGATGGTTATGGTGTGCCGGTGCTCGCGCTCCCGATCGTCGTCCGGTGTGCCCTCTGGGGCGCCCGATGGCTGGGTGGCCGAGGCGACCTCGACGATGTCGTCGGCAACGTTCACTCAGGCGCCGCGACCGACATCGCCGGGCCCTTCAAGGCGACCCTGCGCGACTGGGCCGAACGCGGCGAGACGGCCGTCTTCCTCGCCCTCCCCCGCCCAGGACTTCTCACGGGTATGCCGCGTGCCCCCCTTGCCGTGACCGCGGCGGCGACGGATGTAGGCCAGGCGGCATACGCGCCGACGGTCGGTGGGGCGCTCGTGCCGGCGCTGACCCGCTTCGGCCCGGAAGGCGACACCGGCGTGCTGGCGACGTGGGCCGCATACGAGACCGAGCCGGTCCCCCGCCACATCGCCGAGGCCCCGGATGTGGGTGATCTCAGCCGACGCCTCACCGAAGCGGTGCAGGAGGCGACCAATCGGTTGGCGACGGTGGGCGGCATACCGTGGCGCGGTGGTGAGGCGACGCCACCGCCGCGGGCGAGCGTCCCTGGCCTGCCGCCCGGTCTCGCCCCGCGGCCGTTGCACCTGCTCGATCGCGCCGGCGACGTGCGTGCGTTGGCCCTCGCCGGGCTCGGCGTCGAAGAGAGCGGCGCCGCCCTCGACGCGAGCACCTCCGCAGAACGAACTGCCGTGCTGCGCCGCCTGCTCACCGAGGCCGAGGCCACCCTCGTGGGAGCGACGAACGTCCTGTCGATGAGCGTGGCCGGCTGGCGACCGGCCTAAGCCCTCGCCGAGGGGCCTCGGCGAGGGGCCTCGGCGGCGCATCACGAGCGGCCGAGGCGCCCCCTTGAGATCACGAGTGAGACCACGAGCGACCGAGGACGTCCTGATAGACGGCCATCGTCTTGTCGCCGATCGACTCCCATGAGAACTGCTCGACCGCACGCTTGCGGCCGGCCAACCCCATCGTCCGAGCCCGCTCGCGGTCGCTCACCGCGTTGGTGAGAGCATCGGCGAGGTCGCCGACGAACTTCTCCGGGTCGACGGGCGTCCCGGTGCCGTCCTGGACCTGCTCGATCGGCACGAGCCAGCCGGTCTCGCCGGGGACGACGACCTCGGGAATGCCGCCGGTTGCGGTCGCGACGACGGGCAACTCGCAGGCCATCGCCTCAAGGTT
>JAKPOQ010000029.1 GCA_029547745.1 Actinomycetes bacterium | reverse complement strand
CCCGGCCGCCGCCAACGCCAGCGCCGCCGCCGCGAGGAAGACGACCGTCCAGCCGAACGTGGCCGCCGTCCACGCCGCCAGCGCGCCGCCCAACAAGCCGCCGACACCTTTCGCCATGTACATGACGCCCTGGTTCGCGGCCGCATGGTCGGTGCCGAACGTGTCCGCGGTCAGGGCGGGGATCAAGGCGAAAGCCTCGCCCCAGGTAAACATCACCAGCGGTGTAAGGACGACCAGGCCCACCGGGACGTCGCCGAGGAACGGCAGCGCCGCGAGCAGCAGGCCGTTGGCGGCGAACACGACGACCATCGTCTGCAGGCGGCCGAGACGGTCCGAGACCCACCCCCACACGATACGGCTGAGACCGTTGGGGATCTGGGCCACCGCAAGAGCCGCCACGACGACGCCGGACGCGATCCCGAGGCTCGTGGCGAACGGTTTGAGATTGGCGGTGACGAGCAGCCCTCCGGTCGCCATCGCGAGGTACATGAAGAAGACGAGCCAGAACCGGCCGGTGCGCACCATCTCGAGGGGAGCGTACTGCCGAGGGCGGGAACCGTGCGCCACCTGGTGGGAAGACGGATCGTGACTCGTCCCGTCCGCGGCCACAGTGGCGGACGGGTGACGGAGGACGCTAGCGCATCCGAGGAGCACGACGCCGATGACGAGACCCGAGACGACGAAGCCGACGGACGCGCCGTACGCCGCGACCAGCCCGTCGAGCGCGGGGATGAACGGCGCCGCCCCCGCGCCGAAGCCGGCGGTCACGAGGCCCACGGCGAGACCGCGATGGTCCGGGTACCAGCGCAACGCGACGCCGACGCTGCCGGCGTAGACGACCCCTGCCCCGACACCGGCCGCGGCGTAGGCGACGTAGAGCAGGGCAAGGGTGTCGACGAGACCCATGACGCACCATCCGACGCCGACGAGCACGGCGCCCACTGCATACGGCGCCCGCGGGCCGAGCCGGTCGATGAACCCTCCGCTGACGGGCTGCGTGAACGCCTGGAAGGCGACGAAGACGGTGAACCCCACCTGCACTGCGGCGAGCGACCACGCCCTCTCCTCGCTGAGCGGTTCAGAGAAGAGCGTCCAGGAGTACTGGACCGGCGCGATCATGACCATGCCGAGGATCGCCGCCGCAAGCTGCAGGCGGCGGCCGCCGAGGCTGGATCCCCTGTCGCTTCGTTCCACAGACCTCCCGTTCGTCCGGTCCTCGCCCGCCTGTCGCCCGTATCGCGGGTCTGCTGCGACGTGCGTCTGCTGCGCCGCGCGTTCGCCGCGCCGCACGTCTGCCGCGGCGTACGTTTGCCAAGTCTAGCCGAGAGGCGCGATGCTACGGGACATGAGGACCGGCCGACGCTCACTGGCGCTGGCGGCGCCGCACACGGCGGCGACGGAGGCGGGCGTCGCCGCCTTCGCCGACGGCGGCACCGCCGTCGACGCCGCCCTTGCCGCCTGCGCGACGCTCACCGTCGCCTACCCGCACATGTGCTCGATCGGCGGCGACGCCATCGCGCTCCTGCACGCCCCGGACGGGACGGTCACCGCGGTGAACGGGAGCGGGGCGGCGCCGGCGGCGCTCGACGCGGCGCGCGTGCGCGCCGCCCTCGAGCCCGACCCGGCGCCCGTCACCCGCACGGGCATGCCCATCCGCGGCCCGCACACCGTGACCGTGCCCGGCGTGCTCGCCGCTTGGGAGACGCTGCGGCAGCTCGGCGGCGCCCTGCCGCTGGACCGTCTGCTGCGCCCCGCCATCGGCTTGGCCGCCGACGGCTGCCGCGTCTCGCGCTCCCTCGCCGCCGCCCTCACTGAGGAACGCTGCCTTTTCGCCCGCGACCCCGGGTTGCGCGCCGCGTTCTTCCGCCCGCCCGAGACCATGCCCGGCGGGGCGGCGTCCCGCAGCGCCCCTCCCGATGCGACGCCGCTCGGCGAGGGCGATCTCTATCGTCTGCCGGCCCTCGCCGAGTCCCTCGACGCCATCGCCCGCCTCGGCGTGGACACCTTCTACCGCGGGGACCTCGGCGCGCGCTACGTCGCCGGCCTGCGCGCCGCCGGGAGCGTCATGACGACCGCCGATCTCGCCGCCCATGAGACGGAGGTCGTCGACCCTCTCGCCGCGGTGGCCTTCGGCCACGAGGTCCTGACCGCGCCGCCGAACTCGCAGGGCTACGTCCTGCTCGCCCTGCTCAAGGCGATGGAAGCCGTCTCGAGGTCCGACGCCTGCGGAGCCACGGATCAGGACGCGGCGACGTGTCCCGGGGCGCCCACCAGCCGCGCGACGCCGACGCCCGCGGCGATGATCATCCGCTCCATCTCTCCCCATGAGCGACCCCCCGACCCGCTCGGGCCTGAGGCCTCGCGCCTCGCGTGCCTCTTCCGTCTCGTCAGCGACGACCGCGACGCGTATCTCTGCGACCCGCGCCGGCACGCCGTGCCGCTCGACACGCTGCTCGGCGACGACCGCGCCCGGCGACTCGCAGAGGCCGCACTCGCAGATGGCAGGACGCCGGAGCCTGTGCTACCGGACGCCGCTCCGCCCCGCGCCGGCGGCGACACCATCGCCTGCGTCGCCGCCGACTCGCACGGCTGGGCGGTCACGATCATCCAGAGCGTCTACCACGCCTTCGGCGCGGCTATCCTCGAGCCCGAGACCGGCATCGTCGCCCACGACCGGGGGGCCTGCTTCAGCCTCGACCCGTCCTCGCCGAACCTCCTCGAGGGCGGGAAGCGCCCGTTGCACACACTGATGCCGGTCATGGTCCGCCGCGACAGCCGTCTGGCCCTGGTCGCCGGTACCATGGGCGGCGAGGCCCAGCCGCAGATCCACGCGCAGATCCTCTGCCGCCTGCTGCACCCCGATGCCGGCGACCTCGCCACGGCCGTCGCCGCCCCGCGCTGGATCTGCGACGAGGGCGCCATCCTCGCCGAGACCGACGTCCCGCCCGCCTGCCTCGCCGCCCTTCGCACGGTCGGCATGCCGTTGAAGGTCCTCCGTCATCAGGATGAGACCGTCGGCCATGCGCAGTACGTGCGCCTCGGCCCTGAAGGGCCGCTGGAGGCGGCAAGCGACCCGCGCGCCGACGGCGCCGGAACGCTCATCACTGTCTGACCCGCGTTGGCCCACGCCGTCGGCGTCCGGCCTTTCCTCCGCCCCACGTCGTCGCCGTCTGACCCTTTCCGCCGCGGATCGCCGGCGCCGCCGCGGTACAATCACCGTCTATGGCCGAGAACAGTGTCGAGGCAGCCGCGCGGGCGATCGGCCGCGCCCGCAGCATCGTGGTGTTCAGCGGAGCGGGCGTGTCGCGCGAGTCCGGCATCGCCACCTTCCGCGACCCCGAGGAAGGCATCTGGAGCAAGTATGACCCGATGGAGATGGCGACGCTCGAGGGCTACGTACGCGACCCGTCCTTCGTCTGGACGTGGTACGAACACCGCTTCGGCATCGTCGTCGACGCCGAGCCCAACCTCGGCCACCGCGCCATCGCCGAGCTCGAGGAGCTTTTCCCGACCGTCACCGTCGTCACGCAGAACATCGACGGACTCCATCAGCGCGCCGGCTCGACCGACGTGATCGAGCTGCACGGCACGATGCACCGCTACGCCTGCCTGCACCGCAAGCACGTGGGCTTCAAGCGCGACGACTTCGCCGACCAGGAGGAGCGCCCGCCGCGCTGTCCCGTCTGTGGCGACCTCATCCGTCCGGAGGTCGTATGGTTCGGCGAGGCCCTGCCGGCAGCCGAACTGGACCGCGCCCAGCTCCGCAGCGCCGCCTGCGACGCGATGCTCGTCGTCGGCACGTCGGCGGTCGTCTTCCCGGCGGCCGCGCTGCCGCTCCAGGCCATCCATTCGGGGGCGACGGTCATCGAGGTCAATCCCGAGCCTACGGCTCTGAGCCGCCAGGCCACGTTCTCGCTGCGGGGACCCGGCGGCGAGGTCCTTCCGCAGCTCGTCGCCGCCTTGCAGGAGCGACGGAAGGCGCCGGACGGCTGAGCACAGACAGACCGCCGACGGCTGAGCACGGGCAGACCGCCGACGGCTGAGCGGAGGAAGGTGCCGGACGGCTGACGCAGGCCGGACGGCTGACGCAGGCCGGACGGCTCACGCAGGCCGAGAGGATCAGCCGCGCTTCTCGCGGAACGGCCCAAGATCGGCGCCGACGCCCATCTCGAGGAGCTCCTGGGCGCGCCGGTCGTAGCGCGCCTGCAGCTCGCCGACCATCTTCACTTCGTCGTCGGCGAGCTCGCGCACGCGCTTCGCCGGCGCGCCCATGATCATGCTGCGTGGCGGAAACACCTTGTCCCCGGTCACGAGCGACCCTGCGGCGACGATGCTCTGCGACCCGATCGTACATCCGTTCAGGAGCGTGCTCCCGATGCCGACGAGGACGTCGTCGCCGACGGTCGCCCCGTGAAGGATCGCCCCATGGCCGATGACGACGCGCTGCCCGATGAGCATCGGGTACCCCGGGTCGCAGTGCAGCACGGAGTTGTCCTGGACGCTCGTCCCGGCGCCGACCGTGATGCGCTCGACGTCGCCGCGCAGGACCGCCCCGGGCCAGACGTTCGCGCCGCGCTCGACCACGACGTCGCCGATGATGACGGCGTCGACGTCGATGTAGACGGCAGGCGCGAACCGCGGCCGCTTGTCCTTGTAGACCCTGATCGACAGAGGGTGTCCTCCTGCCCGGGCGGGACCCGCCGGCGTGGCGCTTGAAGCATGCCAGGTGAGACCCGCCAACGCGCCTGCTGGAGTATACCGAGACCAACGGAGGGTAGAACAGCACACAGTCGTACGACCGCCGGCGACTCCTCACCGGCGGCGACGGGCGGCGACCGCAAAGGGAGGCGGAGATGGAGTTCGTCCACGTGGCGACGCGGACCATGGACCTGGAACAGGCGATCGCTTTCTACGAGGCCCTCGGCTTGCGCCTCGACCACAAGCGCGAGCTGACGAAGAACAGGGCGACGCTCGCCTTCATGGCGAAGCCCGACGGCGACTTCGCCATCGAGCTCGTCTACAACTGGGGCAGGGACACGCCGTACGAGGGCGGCGAGCGCTTCGGCCACTTCGCCTTCGAGGTCGACGACATCGAGGCGGAGTACGCGCGGCTTCTGGCGGCCGGCGGAACTGACGTGGGCCGGCCGCCCGCGCCGCTCCAAGGCGAAGGTCACCGCATCGCCTTCGTCGCCGACCCCGACGGCAACTGGGTGGAGTTGATCGAGCGCCACGTCGGCGCGTAGCGCCAGGCGACGCTGGCGTCCTGCTGCTAGAAGGAGGAACCGGCGCGCCCGCTGCTTCGGCTCCAGCCCAGCTTGCCGGGGGCGAACGCGCGCGGGATCGCGACCAGAGCGAGACAGCCCAGCAAGATGTAGTAGAGCAGGGTGACGTCCGTGACCGCGGTCTCCTGCATGGCGACCACGGCATACACGCACGAGGCGCCGGAGATCACGGCGACGAGACCCCAGGCCATTCGGTGTAGGGCGCCGCTGAGCTCGAGGACGAGCGCGGCGACATAGAGGAGCGGCGGGAACAGGACGAGCGGCCATGTCGAGAGGCCGCCGCCGACGAGCCGGTCCGGGTCCGGGATAGGGGCCGCCACCTCGCGCCAGAGCACGGCCGCCATGAGGACGACGGCGACCGCCATGAGGACGGCGACGAGGAAGCGCGTCAGGAACTGTCGGTCGTGCCGCGACATCGACGGGAGCCGCCGACGCCACGCGCGCGAGCGGAGGTAGGACCGGATACCGAGCAGAAGAGCGAGGCCGGCGAAGACCGGCAACAGCGCCCATGGACGCGAGGTGAACCAAGGCAGTCGCGAGAACAGCCCTGTCGTGTCCTCGCGAACGGTGAACTCGGCGTGCTCGTCCCACGGATAGACCTCGAGCACACGTCCGCCGACGAGGTCGACAAGGATGCGCAGACCCGTGACGTCCGTAGCCCGTACCCTATGGGTGACGATCTCATAGGGCGCGGTCGGCGCCTTGTCCGGGTCAGGGCGACGGACGACGGGCAGCTCGGCGGCGATCTCCTTCCCCTGCCCGCCGGACAAGAGCAGATGGACCGTCGCCCCCCGAGGAGCGCTCTCACTCGGCCACAACACCACATCCTGCTCCGACGGCGTGGGTTCCCGGCCCCCCAGCAGACCGACAACGAGCGGGTCGCCGAGGGCGATCCGCCAGGCGGCGGCGCGCGCCTCGCGCGCCGCCGCCCCTGCCTCGCCCTGCCCGTCGCTTCCGGCCGTCGCGCGTGGAGTGACACCGAGGACAAGCGCGCCGACGGCGAGAACGGACGTCAGGGCGAGGACGACAAGGGCGGCGGCGACCGGCCGCACGCGGCCCGCGCCGCCGCCCGTCCGCGACTCGCCGCGCGGGTGATCGCCCGGTCGCCGGGCAGGCTCGTCGCCGCCCGGGGGCTTCGCCGGCACGCCCGGTGTCAGCGTCAGGTCCTCCCAGTGCACCCAGTCACCGCCCTGATGCCGGGCGGACACGGAATAGACGTATGTGCGGCCGTTCTCGAGCCCGTCGTCGCGAAACGAGCCGGTCACGCCCTCGTACACGACGACCGAGCGCGCGACATCGGCACCTGCCCCGGGCGCCGCGCCGCCGGCGTCGCCCGTCTCCGCGTTCGTGGCCCCTGCCCCTGTGGAACGCACGATGCGCACCTCGAGCAGCGTCTTGCCCGGGTAGTCCCAGGCGATCGTCACACACCCGTCGCCCACCGTGGCAAAGAGACGCCGCACGCGGACATCGGTCTCGCTCTCAAGCGAGTGGTCGTGATGCGTGCAGTCCCTGGGCCTCACCACACCCCCGTCGGCCGCTGCCCAACGGCCCGCGCAGCCGCCGCGGGCGCGGTGAGCGCCCACGCCGTGTGTCATCGCGCGGACGCGGGAAGCATAACAGGGCGAGGGTTTGCGGGTGCGGCCCCGTCTGCTAGCATAACCGGCCGCTCCCGGCTCCGCCGGGGCCGACAAGCCTCCTTGCGGCGCATTCGTCTAGGGGCCTAGGACGCCGCCCTCTCACGGCGGTAACATCGGTTCGAATCCGATATGCGCTGCCAACCCGCTTCGTCGCGCCCACCAGTGCGCCTCTGACGACATCCGCCCCGGCCACGCACACAGCCGCTCAGTGCAACACGCCGCCGACGAGCAAGGTCGCCGTGACCGCCGCCAGGGCGATCCTGTAGTAGCCGAAGACCGCCAGGCTGTGGCGGTTCAGGTAGGCGACCATCCACTTGATCGAGAGGGCCGCGGCGACGAACGCGACGACGACACCGGCGACCGGAGCCACGATGCCCAGCGTCGCCACGATCGCCCCGCCCTGCTTCGCGGTCTCAAAAAGAGAGGCGCCCGTCAACGTGACGAACCCGAGCAGGAAGCTGTACTCGACAGCCGCCTGGGTGCTCAGCCCGGCAAGCCGGCCTCCCAGGATCGTCGCGAGGCTGCGGCTGATGCCGGGCCACATGGCGACGCACTGGAGCAAGCCGACGAGGATTGCCCCCCGGACCGTCAGGGCCTCGAGCGCGGCGCCGTCCTGTGAACCACGGCCGCGCCGCGCGTCGCCCCACGCCACGGCGAGGATGACGGCGCCGCCGACGAGCCAGGCGACGGCGATGGGCCAGAGACCGAACAGGTATCGTTTGAGGAGTTGCTCCCCGAGCACGCCGATGATGACGGCGGGGACGACCGACGCCACGAGCGCGAACGCCAGTCGTCGACCACTCGGATCGCGCCCCGCGATGCCGCGCACGATGCTCCAGAGACGCGGCGCGTAGAGCACGACGACGGCGAGGATGGCGCCGAACTGGATGACGATCACGTACGCGTCAGCGGCCTCCTTGCCGACGCCGGTGTCGGTGAGACCCAGAGCATGCGTCGTCAGCAGCAGGTGCCCGGTGGAGCTGACGGGCAGGTACTCCGTGACCCCCTCGACGACCCCAAGGATGACCCCATCGGACAGCGACAGGTCACCCTCGCCCGCCGTGGCGCCGGCCTCGGCCACATCGACGGCGGCGACGCCAGAGACGCCTGACGCCGCGCCAGAGACGCCTGGCGCGGCGTCAGAGACGTCTGGCGTCGCACTTCGCGGAGAAGCAGAAGGGGAAGGCATCGCGCCACCGACGGGACAAAGGGTGACGAGCAACACAGCGGCGACGAAGGCCACCAGCAGCAGGCGACGCGACATGGGCCGCTAGGATACACGAGGACGACGAGCGTCATCACCCGGGAGCCGTGTCGCCGTCTCCGCCGAAGCCCGTCTCGGCGCCATCTCGGACGAAGACAGCCCAAGCGCAGCTTTGATCGACGCGGAGTGCCAAAGAATGGCTGGCGAGGGAGGACTCGAACCTCCAATCCCCTGATCCAGAGTCAGGTGCCTTGCCAGTTAGGCCACTCGCCAGCGCCGCCTGAAGGCTCCGAGAGTGTACCTCGCGGCCGCAGGCTCCTCAAGCATACGCCGGCCACCGTCGCCAGTCCCTGCGGTCCCCTCGTACATTCCGCCGACGGCGCCGGGGGGTGAGGTAGTATCGGAGAGTCAGGAGACAGCTCTCAGGTGGAGAGAGCGGCTCAGCGCAGTCGCTCGCCAGGGGGACGGTTCACTGCGGCTTCCCGGAGCAGCGACGTCGGTGGGCGGACGAGACCCAGGGGGGTCCTACTTCTGTGGGAGGTCGACAGTGGCAGATCTCAAGGACAGTTACGATGCCGTCGTCATCGGCGCCGGGATGGCTGGCCTTACCTGCGGCGCGCTGCTCGCCCACGAAGGCATGGCCGTTCTCGTCGCTGACCGTCTACCACGACCCGGGGGCTACTGTACGTCCCTGCCGGGTGACGGCTTCTCCTTCGACCCCGCCGTCGCCATCCTCGAGGGTTGCGACAGGGGCGGCATCGTCGCCCAGACCCTCGCCGACCTCAAGGTAGAGGATGAGCTCGAGCTCCTGCCGCTCGACCCCCTCTCCGAGATCATCGGCCCCGGCTACAAGCTCACCGTGAGACGAAGGCTTGCCGGCTTCGGCGAGGACCTCAAGAGCCTCGCGCCGGCCGAGAGCGAGAACGTCGATCGCTTCCTCAACGAGTGCCAGGCGGTCTACAAGCAGATGGCCCTGATGGCCGCCGGCTCCCCCGACCTGATGAGCACCGGCCAGAAGCTCGCCTTTCTCAAGGACCTGCTTCTCAAGTGCGGGGCTGTACGCAAGTACGGCGGGAGGTCGGCCCGCGAGGTCACGCACAGCTCCTTTGCCGACCCCAAGCTGAGGACCATCCTCCACGGCATGGCCCTCTTCCTCGACCCCGGGACCCAGGCCACGATCCTCATGAACATGCTCGGCATGATGGCCGCGGAGGATGTCTTCTACCCGCGCCAGGGCGGCGTCATGGCCCTCCCTGGCGCCCTGGCGAAGGCGCTGCAACGCGACGGCGGCGTGCTTGCCCTCGACACCGAGGTGACCAAGATCGTGCTCGCCGGCGACACGGTGACCGGGGTCGAGCTGGCAGGCGGCGCCCGGGTGAGCGCCGGGTGCGTGATCTCGGCGGTCGACGGCCGCGAGACTTTCCTCAAGCTGATCGGCGAGGAGCACCTCGGTGCGAAAGAGATCAGGGAGCTGGGTGAGGCAAAAGCATATGGCTCGGTGGTGGTCGTCTCGCTGGGCGTCGACATGGACCTGCGGTCCGCCGGTCTCACGGCCAGCGAGGTGAGCTACTGTCCTGTGAACGACGTCGATGAGCTCTTCGGCACCGATCCCGGGAAGGTCGGACTGGGCATCAGACTGCACTCGCTCCTCGACCCCACGCAGGCGCCGCAGGGTCACGGGACCGTGGTGCTCGTGGCGAGCTTCCCCTACGACTATGAGGACCGCTGGAGGGGGGCCGCGGAAGATCCTGGCAGGGAGGAGTACGAAGAGCTGAAGCAGTCCCTTGCCG
>JAKPOQ010000025.1 GCA_029547745.1 Actinomycetes bacterium | reverse complement strand
GCCGCTCGCGTCCTGGTAGACGGCGATCAGCACCGGCACGCCCTTCCCCTCCTCGTACTGACGACGCACGAGGTGGCCGGGGCCCTTGGGGGCGACCATGCTGACGTCCACCGTCTTCGGTGGGACGATCTGCCCGAAGTGGATGTTGAAGCCGTGCGCGAACATGAGCGTGGCGCCGTCCTTGAGGTTGGGGGCGACGTCGTTCCTGTAGACCACAGCCTGCGTCTCGTCCGGGACAAGCATCATGACGACGTCGGCGCGCTTCGTCGCTTCGGCCGCCGTGAGCACCTCGAACCCGGCCTTCTCGGCGCGCGCCGCGTTCGGCGTGCCCTGCAGCTCGCTGACGACGACCGTGACGCCGCTGTCGCGCAGGTTCTGGGCGTGGGCGTGGCCCTGGCTGCCGAAACCGATGATGGCCACGGTCTTGGACCGGATGAGCGAAAGGTCGGCGTCACTGTCGTAATACATGCGTGTCCCTCCTGTGGACGGCCCGCCGCGGGCCGGGTGTACTCGGAAGCTAGGACTCTACTGCCTCAAGCGGGAGACGGCAACGCGAGGCGCCACCCCGGTCCGTGAAGTCGGCCGATCCCCGTCGTCGAGTGGGCCGGCAAGCCGCCCGGCAGCACGGAATCCGTCTGTAACAGAAGCCTTCCGGGCGGACCATACGTCATAGAGTCCATCTCGACGAGGGGAGGGCGATGGACGACACCACACCGGCGGCCGAGGCACCGGCGGCCGAGGCACCGCCAGCCGATGCACAGGCGGCCCGCGAGGAGCGCTTCGTCGCCCTCTTCCAGGCGACCAAGAAGGCGGTCCGCGCCTACGCCTGGCGACGTGCGCCCGAGACGGCAGACGACATCGTCGCCGAGACGTTCACGCTCGCCTGGCAGCACCTCGACGAGGTCCCGAGCGAGCCGCTCCCGTGGTTGTTCAGCGTCGCCCGCAACGTGCTCCTCAACGGGCGACGCGGTGAGCGACGGCGGCAGGAGCGCGAGCTCCGCTGCGCTCCTGCCGCCGTCGCACCGTCGTTCACCGACGCCGTCGACGCAGGGTCAGATGTCTGCGCGGCCCTCCAGCGCCTCCCAGAGCCCGACCGCGAGATCCTCCTTCTGGCCGCCTGGGAGGGCCTTGGCCACAAGGAGCTGGCCACGGTCGTCGGCTGCTCGCCCGCCGCCGCCGGCGTCCGCCTGTACCGTGCCCGCCGGCGGCTGAAAGCGGCTCTCGACGGCACCGAGACCGATGCCCCCCTCGCTACCGACACCGAAAGGAGGCTCCCCGATGAGTGCTGACATCCTGGACCGCCTCGCCGCCGTCGACCCGGCCGCGACCATGCCGGAGGCGACAGAGGAAGACGATGAACGCCTCGTCGCGAGCATCGTCGCAGCGGAACCGCCGACCCGGTCGCTGCCGCTGCGGAAGCGTCACCGTCGGTGCTGGTTCGCGCTCGCGGCGGCCGGCCTGCTGCTCGTCGGCGGCGCCACCGCCTACGGCACCCAGCAGATCATCACACCTCCCCCGACGCCGCCGCGGGACGACCCCGGACTCACGTGGCAGCAGTTCCGCGACGAGTACTACCGCTGGACCCAGAAGATCGAGCTCCCCGCGGGGGTCAGGTGGAACCGGTTCGTGCGCCCGTACGACTTCGCCAATACACACTATGGGACGAACTCGGGCGCCTCCTGGGCCATCGAGCAGGCGATCGGCCGCTGGGCCGAGGAGTGGATCGCCGCCGCCAAAGACCGCGACCAGCGGCGCATCGCCGTCGCCGACGCGTGGCTCGTGCGGCTTCGCGCCACCATGAGAGGCCACACCAAGTACATGGGCGAGAACCAGAGCGGCTACGGCCAGAGCACTCTCGACGAGCTCGACGCCGCCATCGCCGCGGCCCGCGACTACCGCTTCGCACCCCTCGCCGCGTTCGCCAAGTGGGCCCGGCCTCCCCACTGGGACCAGCCGCCGGAGACCTACCCGGGAACGGAGTACCCGATAGGGTGGAGCGGCCGTATCCCGCTGGACCTCTCGACCGCCGAGCTGAACGCCATGCGCATCGCCGCCAGCGACGCCGCGGCCGAGTACGCCGCCACCCTGCGCTCGCTCGGCTTGCCGCAGTCAGCGCCCTGGCGGGATTGGCCGGGCGCCGAGGCCCTGCGCACCGACGCTCTCTACGACAAGGGGGACGGCTGGAGGGCGGCTGCCGAGTACGCCTGGACCGCCTGGTGGCGGGAGTGGGTCGCCGCCGCGCGGGCCGGCGACGACGCGCGGGTCGCCGCCGCGGCGGCGGCATCGGCGCGTCTCCACGACCTCCTCGCCGCCGGCTACCCGCCCGACCCTGACGCCGAGCAGTGGAGCGGCGTCGACGCACACACGCTGCGTACGTTCGAAGAGCTCGACAGACGGGCGCGGCGCGGCGACCTGCAGGGCATCAAGGACTGGCTCGCCTACCAGGAATGGTACAGGGAGCAGATCCGCGAGGCCGCGGAGTAGTCCACCGTACCCTGAGCGACGGGCGGGCGGCGTGACGGCGGCGGCGCGGCCCAACTTCAGCCGGGCCGCGCCGCCGCCGTCACGCGTCACAGCTCGAAGTGCCCATCGGCCTCAGGCTGATAGATGACCTTTTCGATCGTGAACCGCTTCAGACCGGAAGGCACCATCCACTCGATGGTGTCACCCTCTCGGTACCCCAGGATCGCGGTACCCACGGGAGCAAGGACCGAGACAGCACCCTTCTCCATGTCGGCGTCGCCTGGGAACACGAGCGTACAGGTGATCGCCTCGCCACTGTCCGCATCGCGAAGAAGGACCCTGGAGTTCATCGTCACAACGTCCGAGGGGATCTCCTCGGGCGCCACGACACGAGCACGCTCGAGCTCCCTCTGGAGGTCGCGCAGTCCCCGCAGGCCCTGCTTGCTGCGAGGCAGATACTCGCCGTCCTTCTGGAGCAGCGCCTCGAGCCGCTCCTTGTCGGACTGGGTGATGAAGATCTTCCTCTCGGCCATCAGCTCGCTCCCGTCTTAACCCTTGCCCCGCGCGATGGCGATGATGCCGGTGCGCACGATCTCGAGGACTCCCAGAGGTTTGAGCAGCTCGAGGAACGCCTCGAGCTTCTGCGTCGACCCGACCACACGCAGCACGACGGTCCGCCGGTCGACGTCGACGATCTTCGCCTTGAACACCTCGGCGACCTGCAACACCTCGGCGCGCTTCTCGCCCTCAGCGTTCACCTTCACCAGCATGAGCTCTTCGGCCACCATGCCCGAGGGTTGGAGATTACGGATCTTGACCACGTTGATGAGCTTGTGGAGCTGTTTCATCACCTGGTCTATGGGACGCTCGGCGCCATCTATGGTGATCGTGATGCGCGAGAGGCGGGGATCCTCGCTCTGCCCGACGGCGAGGCTCTCGATGTTGAAGCCGCGGCGGGCGAAGAGGCCGGCGACACGCGTGAGCACGCCGGGCTTGTTCTCGACGAGCACGGAGAGCGTGTGCTTCATGACTTCTTCCTCCTGCGCGGGGCCACGCCGCCGATCATCTCGGTGATGGAGGTTCCAGCCGGCACCATCGGGTAGACGTTCTCCTCGGCGGCGACCTTGAAGTCGATCACGGCCGGGCGGCCGCAGGCGATCGCCTCGCGCAGCGCGTCGGCCACCTCGTCTTTCTCGGTGACCCGCATGCCCACCGCTCCGTAGGCCTCGGCCAGCATCTTGAAGTCCGGCTGACGCTCGAAATGGGTCTGCGAGTAACGTTTGTTCCAGAAGAGGTCCTGCCACTGGCGGACCATCCCCAGGTAAGAGTTGTCGAGGATCGCCACCACCACGGGGATGTCGTAGTTCACCGCTGTGGCGAGCTCCTGCACGGTCATCTGGAACCCACCGTCGCCCGAGATGTCGACGACGGTCGCGTCGGGACGCCCGATCTTGGCCCCGATGCTCGCCGGCAGGCCGAAACCCATCGTCCCCAAGCCCCCGGAGCTGACCCACTGACGGGGGAACGTGAACGTGTAGTACTGCGTCGCCCACATCTGGTGCTGGCCCACGTCGCTGACGACGACGGCCTCGTGCCGCGTGACGCGGTCGATCTCCTCGACGACGTACTGTGGCGCGAGGGTACCGTCGGCAGGGTCCTCGTAGTGCAGCGGGTACTCGTCCTGCCAACCCTTCAGCTTGGCTAGCCACGCCGACGTACGCTCCGGCGTCCACTCGAGGCCCTGAAGCTCCTTGACCAGCGCCGCGAGCACGTGCTTCGCGTCGCCGACGATCGGGATCAGCGGCGGGACGTTCTTCCCGATCTCGGCAGGGTCGATGTCGATGTGGATGACCTTGGCCTTCGGCGCGAAGGCGCTGAGCTTGCCCGTGACGCGATCGTCGAACCGCGCTCCGACGGCGACCAGCAGGTCGCACTCGTGCACCGCGTAGTTGGCGGTGACCGTACCGTGCATGCCGAGCATGCCGAGCGACAGCTCGTGCGTCTCGGGGAAGGCGCCCAGTCCCATGAGGGTCGTGGTCACCGGGATGCGGCGCAGCTCGGCGAGCTCCAGGAGCTCGGGAGCTGCGCCCGCCGAGATGACCCCTCCGCCGACGTACAGGACGGGACGCTCGGCGTCGTTGATCGCCCGCGCCGCGGCGCGGATCTGCTTGACGTGGCCCCTGGTCGTCGGCCGGTAGCCGGGGAGGCCCAGCGTCTCCACGCGCTTGTATGAGACCTCTGCCAGCGACGTCGTGACGGGGATGTCGATGAGGACGGGCCCGGGACGGCCGGTGCCGGCGATGTGGAAGGCCTCGTGGATCACCCGTGGCAGCTCGGCTGCATCCTGCAGCAGGTACGAGTGCTTGACGATCGGCAAAGTGATCCCCGTCGTGTCGGCCTCCTGGAAGGCGTCCGTCCCGATGAGGTCGCTCTTGACCTGACCGGTGAGGGCGACGATCGGGACCGAGTCGAGGTAGGCATTGGCGATGCCGGTGACGAGGTTCGTCGCCCCCGGGCCGCTCGTGGCGATGCAGACCCCGACCTTCCCCGTCGCCCGCGCATAGCCGTCGGCGGCGTGGGCCGCACCCTGCTCGTGACGGACGAGGATGTGCCTCAGGCTGGAGTCGAGCAGGGCGTCGTAGAACGGGATGACGACGCCACCCGGGTACCCGAAGATAACGTCGCATCCTTCGTCCTGCAGAGCCCGGACGATGGCCTCGGACCCTTTCATCTTGCTCTGTGGTGTCATCGCAGTGTGACTCCTCGGGTCATCGGAGCGATGCGCTCCGGTCGCGCCCCGGGTTGAAGGTCAGCGCAGGACCGCGCCCTTCTCTGCCCCGGAGACGAGCTTGACGTAGCGGGCGAGATACCCCGTTACGCCTGCGCGCGGCGTGACGGGCGGCTTCGCCGCCCTGCGCCGCGCGAGTTCCTCCTCGTCCACCTCGAGGGTCAGGCTGCGCGCCGGGATGTCGATTGCGATGACGTCGCCGTCTTCGACCAGGCCGACAGGACCGTCGGCTTGGGCCTCCGGAGCGACGTGGCCGATGGCGGCTCCGCGCGTCGCACCGCTGAAGCGGCCGTCGGTGATGAGGGCGACGTCCTTGTCGAGACCGCGCCCGACGATCGCCGATGTCGGGCTCAGCATCTCAGGCATGCCGGGCGCGCCCTTGGGCCCGCAGTTGCGGATGACGACGACGCTGCCCTTGCGGATCTGGTCACCCGAGATCGCCGCGAACGCCTCCACTTCGCTCTCAAAGACCTGGGCGGGGCCCCGATGCCGCAGCATCTCGTCAGCCACGGCGCCCTCCTTGACCACCGCACCCTTCGGGGCAAGGTTGCCGAAGAGCACGGCGAGTCCGCCGGTCGCATGGTAGGGCCGGTCCAAGGGACGGATGACGTCGTCGTCGAGCACCTGCGCCGCGGCAACGGCCTCGGCCTGCGTCGCCGCGGCGACCGTCTTCGTCGACCCGTCCATGAGGCCGGCGTCGATCAGGCGCTTCATCAGCGCCTGGATCCCGCCGGCGTGGTACAGGTCCTCGACGTGCAGGTCGTTCGCCGGCGCCAGCTTGCACAGGTGCGGCACCCGGGACGCCACCTCGTTGATGCGCTGCAGCGGAAAGTCGAGCCCGCCTTCGGTCGCGATGGCGGCGAGATGCAGGACCGTGTTGGTGCTGCACCCGAGGCTGGCGTCGAGGGCGAGGGCGTTGCCGATCGCCGCGTCGCTGACGATCTGGCGCGGTCTCAGGTCCTGCTCGAGCGCACGCATGACCGCCATACCGCTCTCCTTGGCGAGGCGCAGGCGCTCCGCATACACCGCCGGCACCGTGCCGTTGCCTGGCAGCGCCAGGCCGAGCACCTCGGCGAGGCAGTTCATCGAGTTGGCGGTGAACATGCCCGCGCACGAGCCGCAGGTCGGACAAGCCGCACACTCGAGGGCTTTGAGGCCCTCGTCGTCGAGATCGCCGGCCATGTGGCGGCCGACCGCCTCGAACGTCGTGTTGAGGTCGATGGCGCGACCACCCTGCCGGCCAGCGAGCATCGGCCCGCCGCCGACCATGACGGCCGGGATGTCGAGGCGCATCGCCGCCATGAGCATGCCCGGGACGATCTTGTCGCAACTCGGCACGAGGACGAGGGCGTCGAAGGCATGGCCTTTGGCCACGGCTTCGACGCCGTCCGCCACCAACTCCCGACTCGGCAGCGAGTAGAGCATGCCCTCGTGGTTCATCGCGATCCCGTCGCAGATGCCCGGCACGCCGAACTCGAACGGGGTGCCGCCGGCCATGCGCACGCCGGCCTTCACCGCCTCGGTGACCTGACGCAGATGCACGTGACCAGGGATCGCTTCGCTGAACGAGTCGGCGACGCCGACGAACGGACGTTCCATCTCGGCGTCACTCACGCCGAGGGCGCGCAGCAGCGCGCGGTGAGGGGCGCGCTCTGGCCCATGCTTGATCTCGTCGCTTCTCATGTGTGCGCCTTTCTGCGGACACGGCGGGCGTCGTGCCAGTCAACTCCGCCGTGACCCGGAAACCGTAATCATAGCCCAAGAGCACTGCCCCGGCCTCTTCCAGCCCACATGGGGAGCCCCGGTCACACCGACCGCCACAGGCCTCGTCACGCCGCATGTTCGACCTATACCCCCAAAGGGTATACGCGACAGGGTGATCGTCAGCTACCATATCAAGAGGACGTACGAACGATCTTTGCGAGACCATCGGGTACACCGCCGAGAGCCCTCCCATGGACTGCCGCCGATCGAAGGCCACCCTTCCGGCCCCGGTAGTCCGAGCGTTACCGATCGACTCTCCCGTGACACTGCATCCCACGCCGGAAGCGCAGCACGTGCAGGGCGCACTCGACGCCGCTCTGCGCGGCCCTGCGTCCCGCGCCGGAAGCGCAGCACGGTCGACGATCGATCCTCGGTGCTCGCCTCGGCGCCCGACATGTCCGGCAACCAGCACCGTCGACGAGCCAGTCGCTGGATCCATATGCACCTGGGTGCGTCCGGACGACCGTACGGTCGGCGACGACTGGCCGCGCACGGTACCTACCAAGGAGGAAGGCAGTGACTGACGTCAAGACTCTGACCGACGCCAACTTCGACAACGAACTCGCCCATGCGAAGCTGCCGCTGCTCGTCGACTTCTGGGCCCCATGGTGCGGCCCTTGCCGCATAGTGGGGCCCACCATCGAGGAGATCGCAACCGAGCATGCCGACAAGGTCATTGTCGGAAAGGTGAACGTCGACGAGAACCCTGCCATGGCGAGCAGGTTCGGCGTCATGAGCATCCCCACGATCATCCTCTTCGAGGATGGCCAGCCAGCGAGGAAGGTGATCGGAGCGCGACCCAAGGCCGACCTCGAGCGTGAACTCGGACTCGCCTGAGAGACACGACGGACGACCGATGCAGGCTTTCTCGGCGTCGATCGCATTCCAGCCCGCAGACAAATGCACAGGCGGGCGGCCTCTCCGGCCGCCCGCCTGTCTTTACATGTCGCCTCGGTGACGCTCGCTCAGCCGCCGCAGTGGCTTCGCTGCGAGAGCTGGTCGCGCTGACTAGCGGATAGCGTCGCGCCCACGCTCACCGGTGCGCGTGCGGATCGCATCGTCCACCGACGAGATGAAGATCTTGCCCTCCCCTATCTCGTGCATCTTCAGGGACTTTCTCACTTGTTCGACGACACGCTCGACATCATCTTCCACGACGACCATCTCGACCTTCATCTTGGGATGAAAGCGGTACATGCCGGGTTGCACGTCCTCACCGCGCGTGAAGCCCCTCTGCACACCGAAACCCTTGCACTCGATGACGGTCATGCCGCGCACGCCTTCGACGGCCAGGACCTGAGCCACCTCGTCGAGATTGTACGGCTGGATGATGCACTCGATCTTCTTCATGGAGCGCCTCCCTCTTCGATAGCCTCACTCCGGCTTCGCAAGACTACCACCCGTCACCGCGCGACTTCCTGACGCGGACGTGGCGTGCATGCGCAACGCCCGTCTCTTGCCATGGCGTTGTTCCTCAGACCACACCCTGGTCGATCATCGCGTCCGCGACCTTGAGGAAACCCGCGATATTCGCGCCCACGACATAGTCGCCTGGCGCCCCGAAGCGCTCGGCGGTCGCCAGGCACGCCCTGTGGATGTTCTTCATGATCCCGCGCAGCTTGGCGTCGACCTCCTCGCGGCTCCAGGCCAGACGCATGCTGTTCTGCGCCATCTCAAGACCTGACGTGGCGACGCCGCCCGCGTTCACGGCCTTGCCGGGACCGAAGGGGATCCCGGCGGCACGGAAGACCTCGATCGCCTCGGGCGTACAGGGCATGTTCGCAGCTTCGACGATGTAGCGCAGTCCATTGGCGACGAGCGTCTTCGCACTCTCGCCGTCGAGTTCGTTCTGAGTGGCCGTGGGCACAGCGATATCGCAAGGAACGACCCAGGGCCGCTTACCCTCGACCCATTCGAGGCCGAACTCGTCGGCATAGTCCTTGGCCGGCCGACGCTGTTCGGTCCACAGAGGCTTGAGGAACTCCAGTTTCTCGCCCTTGATGCCGTCGGGGTCGTACACGTAGCCGTACTCGTCGCCGATCGTCACGACCTTCGCCCCGAACTCGTTCGCTTTCTCGATGAAGAACGTGCCCACGTTGCCGTATCCGGAGATGGCGATCGTCTTGCCCTCGAGGGTGTCGTTGTTGGCCATCAGGACTTCGGACAGGAAATACGCGGTCCCGTAGCCGGTCGCCTCAGGACGCATCAGCGAGCCGCCCCAGTTGATCCTCTTCCCGGTGAGGACGCCGGTGAACTTGTTGACCAGGCGCTTGTACTGGCCGAACAAGAACCCGATCTCGCGTCCGCCCACGCCGATGTCACCGGCCGGCACATCCGTGTCGGGGCCGATATGGCGGAAGAGCTCGGTCATGAAGCTCTGGCAGAAGCGCATGACCTCGTTGTCACTCTTGCCGCGCGGATCGAAGTCTGAACCGCCCTTCCCGCCACCCATGGGCAAGGTCGTCAACGCGTTCTTGAAGACTTGCTCGAAGGCCAGGAACTTCATGATCCCCAAGTTCACCGACGGCGCGAAGCGCAGCCCGCCTTTGTAGGGCCCGATCGCGCTGTTCATCTGCACACGGAACCCCCGGTTCACTTGGACCCGGCCGGCGTCGTCGACCCAGGGTACGCGGAACATGACGACGCGCTCGGGCTCGACCATGCGTTCAAGGATGCGCGCCTCCTGGTATTCCGGATGCAGCGCGAACACCGGAGCGAGGGACTCAGCGACCTCACGGACGGCCTGATGGAACTCGACTTCCCCGGGGTCCCTCTCCTTGACTTTCGCCACGACTGAGTCGATATAGTCGTCCACCTAGCGCTCCTCTGTCGGACTTGCCGATCGGCGCACGGCTCCGCCACGCACCAGCCTTTGGTGCCGCCGGTGAGCCTGGCCCGCCTCTTGCGGCCACAAGCATATCGACCTTGCAGTCGCATCGCGACAGCGGCCACAGGCCAAAGCCATGCATCAGCCGCCTCCCCCTTGGCCATTCTGGCGAGATGCACACGCTGCCCGAACCTCACCTGACCCACTCCGGTCCGCGTCGCCATCGCGACGCCGCCCCAGGGTCGAAGAGTTGACGACTCCTGGAACGAAATGACCGTTCTGATCGTTCATCCGGCTGGGCCATGATGTACACATCGAGGCCAGGTATTGGACATGCGGCTGACAATGATTGACAACGACCTCCTGGCCCCCTATGTTTCGCGTCAAGAGGGTGCCAATGCCTGTTGGGTCCTCTGTGCCCGCCCCGCCGAATCACCGCGCGAGTGCTTCCGCCTCCGCGTGCGCCCGCGCCCGGTACCGGCCTGCACCAGGAAGGAGTAACCGTATGGCTCTCAAGACCCCTCGGGAGTTCATCCAGACCATCGCCGACCTCGACCTCGAGATCTACATGTTCGGCGAGCGGGTGAAGGACTACGTCGACCACCCGATCATCCGCCCGAGCCTCAACTGCATGGCGATGACGTACGAGTTGGCCCAGTATCCCGAGTACGAGGACTTGATGCTGGCGACCAGCCACCTCACCGGCAAGAAAGTCAATCGCTTCACCCACATCCACCAGTCGACCGACGACCTGGTCAAGAAGGTCAAGATGCAACGCCTGCTGGGCCAAAAGACCGGCTCGTGCTTCCAGCGCTGCGTAGGGATGGACGCCCTGAACGCGGTGTGGTCGGTGACCTACGACTGCGACCAGGCCAAAGGCACCGACTACCACGAGCGCTTCACGAAGTACGTCCAGTACATCCAGGACAACGACCTCGTCGTCGACGGCGCGATGACCGATCCTAAGGGCGATCGCGGCAAGGCGCCGTCGCAGCAGGAAGACCCGGACATGTACGTCCACGTCGTCGAACGGCGCGACGACGGCATCGTCGTGCGCGGCGCCAAGGCGCACCAGACTGGAGCCTGCAACTCGCACGAGATCCTCGTCATGCCGACCGTCGCCATGCGCGCGGGCGACGAAGACTACGCCGTCTCTTTCAGCACGCCCGCCAACACGAAGGGGATCAGCTACATCTACGGACGACAGAGCTGCGACACGCGCAAGCTCGAGGGGAACGACCTCGACGTGGGCAACGCCCGCTTCGGCGGACAGGAGGCCCTGGTGGTCTTCGACGACGTCTTCATCCCCTGGGAGAGGGTCTACCTCTGCGGCGAGATCGAGTTCTCGGGAGCGTTGGTCGAGCGTTTCGCGGGCTACCATCGCCAGAGCTACGGCGGCTGCAAGGTCGGCGTCGGCGACGTCCTCATCGGCGCGGCTGCCTTGGCCGCCGACATGAACGGCGTCCCCAGGGCGAGCCACATCAAGGACAAGATCATCGAGATGACCCACCTCAACGAGACGCTCTTCTCGTGCGGCATCGCCTGCTCGTCCGAGGGGCACCGGACCCCGTCGGGCAACTACGAGATCGACTTGCTGCTCGCCAACGTCTGCAAGCAGAACATCACGCGGTTCCCCTACGAGATCGCCCGCCTTGCCGAAGACCTCGCCGGCGGACTCATGGTCACGATGCCGGCCGCCCAGGACCTGGCGAGCGAGAAGACCGGTCCCCTAATCGAGAAATACCTCGTCGGCGTGTGTGACACGCCCACCCTCGACCGCATGCGCGTGCTGCGCCTCATCGAGAACCTCACGTTGGGCACCGCCGCCGTCGGCTACCGCACCGAATCGATGCACGGCGCCGGCTCCCCCCAGGCACAGCGCATCATGATCGCCCGGCAGTCGAACCTCGACCACAAGAAGGAGCTCGCCAGGGCCCTCGCCCAGACGGGCAGGCCGTGGGAGAAGGCCAAGCTCACGAGGCCGGCGGCCGCCGCCAAGTGACCGAGAGTGTGCACATCCGGGCGCCGGCGGCTCCGCCGCCGGCGCCCGGCAACGGCCCGGTCACTCCAGACGGCGGCCGTCCGCCAACGACAGCGGCTTGCGCTCCGCGGATCATCTATTGCGGCGGGTGCAACCCCCAGATCGACCGTGCGGCGATCGCACGAGAGCTGAGATCGTCGCCGGGTTTCATGCGCCTCGGGGCGACCGTCTATCTCTCCGGCTGCCAGCGGTCGTGCGCGTCGGATCACCGGCTGACCACGGACGACCCGGATGAGGCGGTCGTCGCCGGCGCCTGCGTCGACGGCGTACCGACGACGCCCGACACGGTCTCCGCGACGATCATCGACAAGCTCAAGGAGTGATGGGATGGACTGGAAGTCCGACTACGCCAGCAAGGTCACGACAGCGGCCGAGGCGCTGAAGGTCGTCAAGTCGGGGGACCGCGTCGTGTTCGCCCACGCCTGTGGCGAGCCGCTCGACCTCGTCGACGCGCTCGTCGCCCGCGCTCCCGAGCTGGAGCACGTCGAGATAAACCATATGGTCGCCATGGGCAAGGGGGAGTACGCGCAGCCGGAGATGGCGCGCTCGTTCTTCCACAAGTCGCTCTTCGTCGGCGCCAGCACGCGGGAGGCGGTAAAGGACGGGCGCGGCGACTACATCCCCGTGTTCTTCAGCGAGATCCCCAAGCTGTTCTGCGAGGGCTACCTGCCCCCCGACGTGACCCTGATCCATGTCTCCCCACCCGACAAGCATGGCTTCTGTTCGTTCGGCGTCTCGGTCGACTACACCAAGCCCGCCGCCCAGGTCGCAAAGACGGTGGTCGCGCAGGTCAACCCGAACATGCCGCGCACCCATGGCGACGCGTTCATCCACGTGTCCGAGATCGACGTCGTCGTCGAGAGCGAGCAGCCGATCATCGAGCTGCAGCCGCCG
This sequence comes from Actinomycetes bacterium, assembly GCA_029547745.1. Taxonomy (GTDB): domain Bacteria; phylum Actinomycetota; class Thermoleophilia; order UBA2241; family UBA2241; genus UBA2241. The sequence continues at coordinate 22,707 of JAKPOQ010000025.1, read as the reverse complement.
AACATCGGCCCGGTCGAAGAGGCCATCGGCAGGAACATCGCGAGTCTGGTCGAGGACGGCTCCTGCCTGCAGCTCGGCATCGGCGGCATCCCCGACGCCGTGCTGCTCTTCCTCCACGAGAAGAACGACCTCGGCGTCCACAGCGAGATGTTCAGCGAGGGCGTCGTCGACCTCTACAACGAAGGCGTCATCACGAATCGCAACAAGGCCATCAACCGCGACAAGATGGTGGCCACCTTTCTCATGGGGACCCGCCGGCTCTACGACTTCGTCGACGACAACCCGGCCGTCAACATGTTCCCGGTCAACTACGTCAACGACCCTTACGTGATCGGACAGAACGACCGCGTCGTGGCGATCAACTCCGCGATCCAGGTCGACCTGATGGGCCAGGTCGTCGCCGACACTCTGGGGCCTGTGCAGTTCACCGGCATCGGCGGGCAGGTCGACTTCGTGCGCGGCGCCGCCCGCAGCCGCGACGGCAAGGCGATCATCGCCTTGCCGTCGACGGCCAAGAAGGGCGCCGTCTCGCGGATCGTCGCCACCCTCGACCGAGGCGCCGCGGTGACGACGATGCGCGCCGACGTCGACTGGGTCGTCACCGAACATGGCATCGCCCACTTGCGCGGCAAGGGTCTGCGCGACCGCGCCGAAGCGCTGCTCGCGATCGCCGACCCCGCGTTCCACGACCAGATCCGCGATGAGGCGGCCGCCGTCTACGGACCCGGCCGCCTTTCGCGCTGACCGCCAACCCCCTAGGAGGCATCATGGCTGACAGACCAGGTGGCGTACCGCGCACGACCGACGACACGGGCGGCGCCGGCGCCCGTGAGCGAGGCGAGCGAGGCATGGACACCCGAGTGCGCGTGCATCGCGCCCCGAAGACGCTCATCACCGGGAACGGCGCCGTCGCCAAGATCGGTGAAGAGGCGAAGAAGCTCGGCGCCAGCAAGGTCCTCATCATCACCGACCCGGGCGTCGCCTGCACCGGCTCGATCGCCCAAGTGGAGGAGCCCCTGCGCGGAGCCGGGCTCGAGACCGGCGTGTACGACAAGGCCGTACCCGAGCCGCCGATGAGCAGCGTGGACGACATCGTGAAGATGGCCGAGAACGGCAAGTTCGACTGCATCGTCGGCTTCGGCGGCGGCTCAGCGATCGACGTCGCCAAGATCGTCGCCGTCCTCGTCGGCAGTAATGCCAAAGTCGAGGACTTCGTCGGCGTCGACAAGGTGCCGAAGAAGGGTCTGCCGATCATCGCTGTGCCGACCACCGCGGGCACCGGCTCGGAGGTCACCAACATCGCGATCTTTGCGAACGAGAAGCTGAACGTGAAGCAGGGCGTCGTCAGCGGTTTCCTCATCCCGAACATCGCGCTTGTCGACCCGGTGCTCACATGGAGCTGCCCGCCCAACGTCACCGCCGCGTCGGGCATGGACGCCCTCATCCACTGTATCGAGGCCTACATCTCGGTGAACGCGACCATGCACACCGACCCCCTGGCTTACGAAGGCATCAAGCTGATCTCGAAGAGCATCCGCACCGCCACCTACGACGGCAGCAACGCGTGGGCTCGCCACAACATGGCCATGGGCTCGCTACTGGGTGGCATCGCCTTCGGCAACGCGGGCGTCGGCGCCGTGCATGCCCTGTCGTACCCGATCGGCGGCATGTTCCACGTGCCGCACGGCGTCGCCAACACGCTCATGCTGCCGTGGGTCATGGAGTACAACATGCTCTCGTGTCTGCCGTGGTTCCGCGAGATCGGTGAGGCGATGGGCGAGAACATGGAGGGGTTGAGCGACCGCGAGGCGGCCGACAAGACCATCGCCGCGTTCCGTCAGCTCGCCGTCGACCTCAACGTGCCGCAGTACCTGAGTGATGTCGACATCCCCGAGTCGGCGATCCCCGACCTCGTCGAGGGCGCCCTCACCCAGGGACGTCTATGGGCGAACAACCCCCGCAAGTTCACGGCCGAGGACATGGCGCAGGTGTACCGCAACATGGCCGTCCGTCCCGGCAGCAAGCCAGTCAAGGCCAAGAAGACGGGCGCCGCGAAGTAAGGCGCGCGAGGGCGGGGGCGCCGCGGGGCGGCCGCATGGCCGCCCCGCGGCGCCCCGTCACTTCTCAGCTCCCCGCCGTACGCTCACTCCGGGCCATGCCGTCACGAACCTGCGCACTGCGCGAGCGCGGCGGCGTGTCTACCCGGCCACGCAGACCATGCGGCGCGCCACGCTACGCCAGCCGCGCCACCACTCGTTCGACGATCGCCGCAGCCTCCTCCACGTCGTCGTCGTCGAGGCCGAGATGAGCGACGAAGCGGAGCGTCCACACGCCCTCGTCCAGCGCCAGCAGCCCCTCGTCGGCGAACAGGGGCACCAAGTCGGCGGCCGTGCGCCCCGTCTCCCGCGTGCCCACGTACAGCATGTTCGTCTGGACTCTGGCGAGGTCGATGTCCAGTCCCGGTACCCGCGACAGCCGCTCGGCCATGCCTCTGATGCGGCGGTGGTCGTCGGCCAGCCGTTCGATATGGTGCTCGAGCGCGTACAGGCCGGCGGCGGCGATGATGCCGGCCTGCCGCATGCCGCCGCCGAACAACTTGCGCGCCCGCCGCGCCAGGGCGATGGTGGCCGCGTCGCCGGCCAGCACCGAGCCGACCGGCGCCCCGAGTCCTTTCGAGAGGCACACGCTGACCGTGTGGCACGGCGCCGCGATCTCGGCGATGGGCACTCCACTGGCGACGTGCGCGTTCCAGATGCGCGCCCCGTCCATGTGGAGCTTCAGGCCGTGCCTGTCGCAGAAGGCCCGCACCGCCCTGATGCCTTCGAGCGGGTAGACCACCCCGCCACAATGGTTGTGCGTGTCCTCCAGGCAGACCACGCGCGTAGGCGCGAAATGGACGTCGTCGTCGTGGTGCACGAGCCCTTCCATGGCCTCCGGGTCGAGTGTCCCGTCGGGCGAGTCGAAGCAGCGCAGTTGAAGCTGACTGAGGACCGCTGCGCCACCCTGCTCGTAGAACAGGATGTGCGCCTGAGAGTGCAGGAAGACCTCGTCACCGCGCTGCGTCAGGGCATGGAGGGCGATCTCGTTGCTCATCGTCCCCGAAGGGCAGTAGAGCGCCGCTTCCTTGTCCAGCAGACGCGCGACCTCTTCCTGCAGGCGGTTGACGGTGGGGTCGTCCTCGAACACATCGTCGCCGACCTCGGCCTCGGCCATGGTCCGGCGCATCTCCGGCCCCGGCTTCGTCACCGTATCGCTGCGCATGTCGATCACGCGCGCGCTGCGGTCATGGCTGCTCGTCACCATCGTTCTCCCTTCCCGCTCTTCGGACGCGGCGTCCCCCGTCACCGTCTTGGCCTGACAGCCTTCGGCGTTGCCCTGAGCGACGCGGGGCGTCCACGATCACGAGGGGACGCAGTCGCTCGCGCGGGCCTGGGGCGAGGCCCGCAGGGCCTCGCCCCAGGCCTTGAGGCTAGCACGCGCCTCCACGAGTGACCAGTCGCGCTCAAATGGAACGGCCCTGCTCCGCCGCCCGGCGGCAGCCGGCGCCCACGCCACCGCGGCGACACGCCGGCCGACGGTCTCAGGCGGGTCGCCCGCCGCTTGTAGGCCACTCGGTCTGACCAGCCGTCAGGTACGCATGGATGTCGCGCGCCGCCAACCGCGCCGCACCCATCGCCAGGATCACGGTCGCCGAACCGGTCACGATGTCGCCCCCCGCCCACACCCGCGGCAGGCTCGTGCGGCCCGCATCATCGAACGTGCGGATGTAACCCCGCTCACTCCGCTCCAGACCCTCGCAGCCCGAGAACAGAGTCGGGTTCGGCCCGGCGCCCACGGCGACCAGCACGAGGTCGACGTTCAGCAGGTAGGCAGAGCCGGCGATGGGGATCGGCCGGGGCCTGCCGGAAGCGTCAGGTGCGCCCAGTTTCATGGTCACGCACTCGAGCTGGCGCACCCAGCCCTGCTCGTCGCCGACGTAGCGCACGGGACTGGTGAGATAACGGAACGTGACGCCCTCCTGCTCGGCGTGGACGATCTCCTCCGCACGCGCCGGCATCTCGCCCCTCGTGCGCCGGTAGACGACGGTCACGTCGCGACTGCCCATACGCAGCGCCGTACGCGCACAGTCCATGGCCACGTTGCCGCCGCCCACGACGGCGACGCTCGTGCCCTTCGGCGCAGGCGTGTCGTAGTCGGGGAACAAGTAGGCCTTCATCAGATTGACCCGTGTCAGGTACTCGTTCGCCGAGACGACGTTGCACAGGTTCTCGCCGGGAAGGCCGAGGAAGATCGGCAGCCCGGCCCCGGTCGCGAGATAGACAGCGTCGTAGCCTTCCGCGAACAGGTCGTCGAGTCCGTACAACTTGCCGATGACCGCATCGACCTCGAACCTCACGCCGAGATGACGGAGGTAGGAGACCTCGGCCTCGACGACCTCCTTGGGCAGGCGGAACTCGGGGATGCCGTACGCGAGCACGCCTCCTAGCTTGTGAAGCGCTTCGTAGACGGTGACACCGTGGCCGAGCTGTACGAGGTCGGCGGCGAGGGTCAGACCGGCGGGTCCGCTGCCCACGACAGCGACGCGTTTGCCTGTGTGCGGGGCACGGGGGGGGATGGCGACGGCATCGGTCCCGCGCTCGAAATCGGCGACGAACCGTTCGAGCGCCCCGATCGCCACGGAGCCCTCCTTCTTGCGTAGCGTGCAAAGCTCCTCGCACTGCTGGTCTTGCGGACAGACACGCCCACAGATAGCCGGCAGGGCGTTCCGCTTCTTGATCGTCCGCGCGGCGCCCACGAAGTCGCCCTCCTTGATCTGGGCGATGAACGCCGGGATGTCGACGTTCACCGGACAGCCCTCGACGCACTTGGGCTTCTTGCACGAGAGGCAGCGCGCGGCTTCGGCCACGGCGAGCCCGTGGTCGAACCCATACGTGACCTCGGCGAAGTCGCGCGCGCGCAGCACGGCATCGCGCTCGGGCATTCTGTGACGCGACTCGCGCTCCGCCGGCTTGGGCGTCGCCTCGCCCGAGAGCGCGCTCACACTGCCGGCCGTCACGCAGAACGCGCTCAGGCGCGCCTGGCGGACGCCGGCGACCAACACGCGCGCTCGAGGACCGCCACACGCCCGACAGCGTCGCTGGCCGTCGACGAGGGAGGCGCCGCAGTGAGGACAGAGCACGTCGTCCGGCGCCGTCTTTCCGCAGAGATGTACCGACCCGCTGCGCCGTCCGCCTTCGGCCGACGGCGCGAGGAACAGGTCGCCGGTCTCGTCGCCGTAGCGCACCGTGAGGTGAAGGGAGACGTCGCGTCCAGATGGGCCGAGGACGGTGAGCGCCTCGCGACAGCTCGGGCAGTACGCCGCCAGCCCGGCTCCGGTGACGACCGCCCCGTCGTGTTCGACCCGCTCGGCCATCCCCAGCTCACCCGCGCCGGACCGAGCTGAGCAGCGACATGCGCTCGTCCCGGCTGTACGTCGTGTTGCGGCGGATCAGCTCGTCGAAGTCCACCTTGTGCCCGTCGAAGTGGGGCCCGTCGACACAGGCGAACCTGGTCTCGCTGCCCACAGTGCAGCGGCAGCCCCCGCACATCCCCGTGCCGTCGATCATGATCGGGTTAAGGCTGACGATCGTCGGCAGATCGTACAGCTTGGTCATGTCACAGACCGCGCGCATCATCACGAGCGGCCCGACGGCGACGGCCAGGTCGAGGCGCTCGCCATGTTCGACAAGGCCACTCAGCGCATCCGTGACCACCCCGTGGACCCCGTAGCTGCCGTCGTCGGTCGTCGGGATCACCTCGTCGCACAGTTCGCGCATCTCGTCCTCGAGGATGAGCAGCGCCTTCTCGCGGGCGCCGATGATGCTGATGACGCGGTTGCCCGCCTCCTTGTAGCCGATGAGCAGATGGTGGAGGACGGCGATGCCCGACCCGCCACCGATACCCACGACCGTGCCGACGTTCTCGAACTCCATGACGGCGCCGAGCGGGCCGGCGAGGTCTTTGATGGCCTCGCCGACCGGCAGCGAGGCGAGAAGGGCCGTCGACTTCCCGACGACCTGGAAGATGATCTTGATCGTGCCGTTGACCGCATCGGCGTAGGCGACGGTCAAGGGGACGCGCTCGCCCGTCTCGTTGATCCTGATGATCACGAACTGCCCGGGCCTGATGCGCCGGGCGATGACCGGCGCCTCGATGGTCAACGAGATCATGTCCCGCTTGGTCAGCTCCTGACGATCGACGATCGAGTACACCCTGAGCCTCCCCGCGACCCTCGCGCCACCTGGTGACGGGCGTCTTGCTCGCCTACGATACACCTGCGCCTGCGCAGGTTTACAGGATGGCGACGCTACCGCAGAGACGGGTCCGGCGCCCTAGAGCGATCATCCCATCCCCGTTGCAGCGCCCGCGTACGTCCGGGGTATCGCTCCCAGGCCGGTCCGCGGATATCGTCGCAGTTCGAGGCAGCCCAGGAAGGAGCCGACCGCGAATCCCATCTAAGTCGTGATCTGGTTCGCCGTTTCGGCGTTCCTCGTGACCCGCGTCGCGATGTTGGTCGGGTTCGTAGCCCCGCCGGTGGTCATCGTCAGGACGATGCACCGCCAGCGGCAGTCGACGGCGTAGACCCCCTGCGCACGGTCATCCCGCCGCGCGCTTACGAGCCCGGCCACCGCAGCCCCGGTCGTCTCCGTCACCGCGCGGCGACGAGCGGCGGAAGACCGGCGGTATATACTCAGGCACATGGAGGCCACCGGACCGACGCTGCTGCGGCGAGCTTTGGCCGTCCTCCGGGCGAAGCAGTACCTCGTCTTCTACGCCATCCCCGTGTACGCGCTCGCCGTCGGCGCGTCGCTCCTGCTCTCGTGGCTGCGCGCCAGGGAGTCCGCAGTGGACGTCCTGAGCCGCGCGGCGGCGCCGTTCTACGACGCCGCCGCGCGGCCGGGCTTCTTCGCCGTGGCGATCGTCGTCGCCTACCTGGCCTTGTCCACCTGGTTCCGCGCCGGATACATCCGCTCGATCGTGGGGCGCTTCCGCCTTCGCCCGCAGAGCGGGACCCAGTTCTTCTCCCTGCTCGGCGTGTACGTCGTCACCGAGGCCGTGGCCGGGCTGAGCGCGTGGGCGCTGTCCGCATCCAGCAGCGCGACGGTGACGACCATCGTCGGCATCGTCCGCCTGGTCCTCGTCATCGTCCTCATGTACGCGGACTACGCCGTCGTCATCACCGGCGTCGATCCCGTGCGCGCCATCTTCCGCTCTTGGGCCTGCGTGCGGGCGAACGTCGCGCTCTCGCTCCTCGTCGCCGTTGCGTTCTCGCTCGTGGGGTCCGTCGCGAGCGCGGTCCTCTTCCTGCTGCTCGAAGGAGGCTGGCTGCAGGCCGCCCCCTTGCTCGTCATCTATGTCGTCGTCATGGGCGTCGTGTCGTTCGTGGTCGATGTCGTCCTCGTGGTCGCCTACTCGCACGCCGTAGAGACGGGGAGGTTGCCCCGTGCCCGCTGACCGCCCGCAAGAACGGCCGCAGTCGCCTCCCGCGCCGCCGAACGCCGTCGCGGAACGCCGCCTCGCTGTTCAGGTCGGCGTGCTCTTCGGCGTGGACGTGCGCCCGACCAGGGTCTTCGTGTGGCTCGGGCGCCGCCGGCCGGGCGACGAGGCCATCCTGCCGCTCGGCGGCGCCCCGGCGCTGCCCCGGCGACCGCTGGCCGAGAAGACGACGCACATCGGGCCCCTGGAGGTCACCTACGCGGGGAGCCCGGCGGTCACCGTCCCGTTCTCGGCCGGTCGCGCCGTGCGCCAGGCGCTGCGCGCCCGCCGCGCACGGCGCACGCCCTGAAGCGTTCCCCCGCCCGCGCCCCCGCGACCGCTCCGCTCGCGCGACCTTGGGACCGGGTCACTCCCACTCGATCGTGCTCGGCGGCTTGCTCGAGATGTCGTACACCACCCGGTTGACCTCGGGTACCTCGTTGATGATGCGCGAGGAGACCTTCTCGAGCAGGTCGTAGGGCAGGCGCGCCCAGTCGGCCGTCATGGCGTCGTCGCTCGTCACGGCGCGGATGGCGATGGGGTACGCGTAGGTACGCTCATCGCCCTGCACCCCGACGCTGCGGATCACGGGCAGGATGGCGAAGCACTGCCAGAGCTCGCGGTAGAGCCCGGCCTTCTTGACCTCGTCCTGCAGGATCGCGTCGGCGCGCTGAAGGATGTCGACACGCTCGGCCGTGATCTCGCCGATGATGCGGATGCCCAGCCCCGGGCCCGGGAAGGGCTGCCGCCACACGATGCGCTCCGGCAGCCCCAGCTCTTCGCCGATGGCGCGGACCTCGTCCTTGAACAGAAGGCGCAGCGGCTCGACGAGCTCGAAGCCCATCTTCTCGGGCAGGCCGCCGACGTTATGGTGGCTCTTGATCTTGGCGGCCTGCCGCGTCCCGCTCTCGATCACGTCGCTGTAGAGCGTGCCCTGGACGAGGAACCTGGCGTCGCTGTGCTTGCGCGCCTCCTCCTCGAAGCAGCGGATGAACTCCTCGCCGATGATCTTGCGCTTCTGCTCCGGGTCGGTGACCCCGACCAGCTTGTCGAGGAACCGCTGCTTGGCGTCGATCGCGACCAGCGGGATGCCGAGGTGTCGCGTGAACATCTCGATCACGTTCTCGGCCTCTTTCCAGCGCATCATCCCCTGGTCGACGAAGACGCAGGTGAGCCGCTCGCCGATGGCCTTGTGGACGAGCACGGCGGCGACCGTCGAATCGACGCCGCCCGAGAGGCCGAGGATCGCCTTGTCGGTCAGCCCCACCTGTTCGCGGATGCGACGCACCTGCTCTTCGATGATCGAAGCCGGAGTCCAGTTCGGCGTGCAGTCGCAGGCCTCGTAGAGGAAGTTCTTGAGGACGTCGATCCCGCGCGGCGTGTGCACGACCTCGGGGTGGAACTGGACGGCGTAGAACCCGCGCTCGCGGTCCTCCATGGCGGCGACGGGGGCGCGGTCGGTGGCCGCAAGGGTGCTGAACCCCTCGGGGGCGGCCGCGATCGCGTCGCCGTGACTCATCCAACACTGCTCCTCGCCGGCGAGGCCGTCGAGGAGCAGGCCGTTGCTCGTCACGCGCAGGGTCGTCTTGCCGAACTCGCGGACGCCCGTCTTCGCCACCGTCCCACCCAGTTGCAGAGCCATGAGCTGGGCGCCGTAGCAGATGCCGAGGATCGGGATGCCGAGGTCGTACAGACGGGGGTCGGGACGCGGCGCCCCGTCGACGTAGACGCTCATGGGGCCGCCGCTGAAGATCAGCCCCTTGGGCCTGCGGGCAGCGATCTCCTCGACGGGGAGGTCGTGCGGGACGAGCTCCGAGTAGACGCGGCACTCGCGCACCCGTCGGGCGATGAGCTGACCATACTGCGCCCCGAAGTCGAGGACGAGGACGGTGTCGAAGCCGCCGTCCTCTTCCGCAGGTGACGCCGCCGATCCGGGCTCAGCCCATTCCGACATCCTGCTCCCTCTGCAGCTTCTTGCCCTCGGTCATCAGGGCCGGCGCCACCATGACCTCAGCCTTCTGGAAGGCCTGCAAGGTCTCGTAGCCGCAGGTCGCCATCGAGGTCCTCAGCGCGCCGAACAGATTGAGCGTGCCGTCGTTCTCGTGGGCAGGGCCGACGAGGATCTCTTCGAGCGTCCCCTTGGTGCCGGCCTTGACGCGCGTCCCGCGCGGCAACTCGGGATGGAAGGTCGCCATGCCCCAGTGGTAGCCGCGGCCGGGGGCCTCCGCGGCGCTGGCCAGCGGCGAACCGATCATGACCGCGTCGGCGCCGAGGGCGACCGCCTTGGCGACGTCGCCGCCGGTGCGCATGCCGCCGTCAGCGATGACGTTGCAGTACTGGCCGGTCTCGAGCAGGTGCTGGATACGCGCGGCAGAGGCGTCGGCGATGGCCGTCGCCTGCGGCACACCGATGCCGAGCACGCCGCGCGTCGTGCAGGCGTGGCCCGGCCCGACGCCGACGAGCACGCCGACGGCGCCGGTGCGCATGAGGTGCAGGGTCGTCGCGTACGAGGCGACCCCGCCGACGATCACCGGGACCGGACAGTCGGCGATGAACTTCTTGAGGTCGAGCGACTCGGCCTTGCTCGACACGTGCTCGGCCGACACGACCGTGCCCTGGACGACGAGCACGTCGAGGCCGGCCTCGAGCGCGACCTTGTAGTACTCGGCGACACGCTGCGGCGTGAGCGAGGCGGCGGCGAGGACCCCGCCGTCCTTGATCTCCTCGACCCGACGGGCGACGAGCTCGGCCTTCACCGGCTCCCTGTAGATCTCCTGCATGGTGCGCGTGGCGGTCTCTTTGGGCAGCGAGGCGATACGCTCGAGCTGCTCGTCGGCGTCCTCGTAGCGTGTCCACAGACCCTCGAGGTTGAGGACGGCGAGGCCGCCGAGCCGCCCCATGGTGATCGCGAACGACGGACTGACGACGCCGTCCATGGCCGACGCGAGGCACGGGATACGCAGTGTGTGCGGCCCGAGCTTCCAGGTGATGTCGACGTCGTCGACGTCGCGCGTCCGCCGGCTGGGGACGATGGCGATGTCGTCGAAGCCGTACGCGCGCCGGCCCTTCTTGCCGCGCCCGATCTCTACGTCCATGCGGTCCTCCTCCGTGGGCCGAGTGCGAAGGTAAACAAAAGACCCGGGCACGGCCGTGCCGGGGTCTCGATGGCGTGTGATCTGCGTCGAGGGACGTCTGCGGCGTGTCGTCTCAAGTTCACCCGATGCTACCAGCGGTCCCAAGGGTGGGTCAACATGATGTCCGCCGTCACGTACTGGCGGCGCCGTCACGCGCAGAAAGGTGCCGGCGCAGGCCCTCTGGGCCAAGCCTCACGCCGGCGCGCCGCGCCGCCGGTCAATGCCGCGCGGCGCGCTCGAGCTCGACGACCTCCGTCGTCTCGAAGAGCCGCCGCGCCTGCTCGGCGTCGAGCAGGCCGGCGCCCGAGAACTGCGTGTTCGCGGCGCCGGCGGCGAGCGCGGCGCGCAGACAGTCCGGCAGGTCGCGCCGCGACACGCGCGCATCGAGGAAGCCGGCGAGGAAGGCGTCGCCGGAACCCACCGTGCTGACGATCGTCTCGAGCTCGGTGATCCGCGCCCGGTAGACATGCGAGCGTCGGCCGCGCGTGAACCGCGCCACGCAGCCGAGCGACGTCTTGATGACGACGTTGCGCGCCCCGAGGTCGCTGATGGCCGCGGTCGCGTCGACGACGTCCTGCTCGTCGTTGAACTCGTGACCGACGAGATCCTCGGCCTCACGCAAGTTCGGCGTGACCAGATGAGGACGGGCGCGGACGCCCAGCCGCAGGGGCTCGCCGTAGCTGTCGAGGACGAGGTAGCAGTGGGTGCGCCGCAGACGTTGCATGACGACGGCGTAGAAGTCGTCGGGCACCTTCCGCGGCAGCGAACCGGCCAGGACGACCACGGATGCGCCCTTGGCCAGATACTCGATCTTAGCCAGCAACCCGTCGAGCTCCTGAGAAGTGACGGCCGGTCCGTACTCGATGACCTCGGTCTGCGACATCGTCGTCGGGTCGATGACCACGGTCGAGGTCCTGGACTCGCCGGAGATGCGCACGATGTCGCTGAGGATGTCCTCGCGCGCCAGGCCCTCGACGATCTGCTGCCCGGCACGGCCGCCCACGAGACCAGTGACGACCACGGGTTGCCCCAGCGACTTGAGCGCCCGGGCGACGTTGATGCCCTTGCCGCCGGGCAGCGTGAGGCTGTCGCTGGCGCGATGTCGGAACCCCGTCTGGAAGTTCGGGACGGTGAGTGTCTTGTCGATGGCGGCGTTCGGTGTGACGGTGATGATCACGCAGCGGTCCCGTCGTCGACTCTGCATGATGAAGCCGGCGCCTCATGACCCCGCGCCGGCCCGTGTGCGGCCCAGATTATAGCACCGGGGGAAGCGGGGCAGGGCGGCACTGCGGCAGGGCGGCGGGCGAGAGGCCGCCTCGCCCGCCGGGCCACCCGCCGCAGTGCCGCCCTGCCGCCCGCCTTGACACCTGGCTCACGGCGGGAGTACGTTTCGGGCGCGTCACACCATGGCGCCATCCTCGTTAGGTGAGGCTCCGGCACACATAGAGGCCGTTGCCCGGAAACGTCGAGAGACGCCGACGGGTAGGACAGGCACTACCGGCTCAAGGTTTTGCCCAAAACGGCTGAGGCTCCGCCCTCTACGGTGTGCTGTGCTAAAGCTTGTGGACGAGTGAGGATCGCCCAAGCCTGCGGCGCGCCCGGAGCCTTCCGCGAGGAAGGCTCGTGGTCGTTAATGGCGGCCGCACGACCTTCGATCGTGCGGCCGCCACGCAGACGAAAGGAGGTGGGACGGTTGTTCTTCCTCAGCAAGCTGCTCGGCAGCAGAGTCAAGGACGTCGAAGACAAGACGGTCGGCAGGCTCTACGACATCGTCGTGACGACCCGACCAGTCTATCCGCGTGTCACGGCGCTGACGGTCAGACGCCGAGGCAAGCTCGTCCTCGCCTCCTGGGACGTCGTTTCGAGCTTCGAGGAGTCAGGCACCCTGCTGCGCGTCGCCGGCAACACGCTGACCGAGCGCGAGCTTGAGCCCGACGAGCGCCTGCTCGCCACGGCCTTCCTCGACAAGCAACTCGTCGACACCGAGGGCCGCAAGGTCATCCGCGTCAACGACATCCAGCTCGTCCGTACGGGGGAGGACGTGCGCGTCGCCGCCGTCGACGTGTCGAGCAGCGCGATCCTGCGGCGCATCGGCCTCGGCCGCGTGAGCGAGCGTCTGAGCATGGGACGACAGAAGCCCCGCCCGCGCCTGATCGACTGGCGCCAGGTCGACCTCTCGCAGACCGACGAGAGCTGGGTCCGCCTCGCCGTGCCGCGCACCAAGCTCGAGCTCCTTCACCCCGCCGACATCGCCGACCTCGTCTACGAGCTCTCGCCTGACGAGCGCGCCGCTGTCCTCGACGCCCTCGACGATGAGGTCGCCGCCGACACCTTCGAGGAGATGCACCCGTCCTTCCAGGCGGCGCTGCTTGTCGACATGCCCGACGAGAAGGCCAGCGAACTCCTCGAGGAGATGTCGCCGGACGACGCCGCGGACCTCCTCGCCGCTCTGCCCGACGACCGTCGCGCCCATCTGCTCGCGCTGATGGAGAAGGACGACGCCGACGACATGCGCGAGCTCCTCAGCTATCCCGAGGACTCGGCCGGCGGCATCATGACCCCGGACTTCGCCTGGGTGAGACCGGACGCCACGGCGGCCGAGGCCCTCGAGAGCCTGCGGCGGCAGAACGAAGAGGTCGAGACCCTCTACTACATCTACGTACTCGACCGCTCCCGCAAGCTGCGCGGCGTCTTCTCGCTGCGCGAGCTGCTGATGACCCCGCCGGAGCGCAAGGTACGCGACTTCATGACCGGGAACCCGATCGCGGTCCGCACCGACGCGAGCCGCGAGGAGATCACCCAGCTCATCGCCAAGTACAACCTTCTCGCCCTGCCCGTCGTCGACGAGGACGGCCGGCTGCACGGCATCATCACCGTCGATGACGCCATCGATCTGGTGCTGCCGCCGGCATGGAAGAATCGCCTGCCGAGGATCTTCCGTTGAGGAGGCCTCGATGGCGCGGCAGCGCAGGCTAGACGCCCAAGTCGGGCCCCGCGTCGGGCGTTCGCGCCTGGCGATCATCTTCGCCACGGTAGGGCCCGGCCTCATCGCCGCCGCCGCCGACAACGACGCCGGGGGCATCACGACCTGGTCCGTGATCGGCGCGAGGTACGGGTACAGCCTGCTGTGGCTGCTGTTGGTGATCACGCCCATCCTCGCCGTCACCCAGGAGATGGGCGCCCGCATGGGGGTGGTCACGGGCAAAGGGCTCGCCGCGCTCATCCGCGAACGCTTCAGCCTGCGGGTCATGGCGTTCGCCATGCTCGCCCTGCTGGTCGCGAACTTCGGCACCACGGTCGCCGAGTTCTCCGGCGTCGCCGCGGCCTTCGGGCTGGCACATGTGCCGGCCTGGGCCGCGGTGCCGCCGGTCGCCGGCGGCGTGTGGCTTCTCATCACGCGCGGCTCGTACCGCCGGGTCGAACGTGTCTTCCTCTTCCTGACCACGATCTACGTCGCCTACATCGTCGCCGGGGTCATCGCCCGCCCTGACTGGCATGCCGTCCTTCGTGGCGCCTTCGTGCCCACGGCCAGCGCTTCCGGCCTCTGGCTTCTCACCGCGGTCGCCGCCATCGGGACGACGATCACCCCGTGGGGGCAGTTCTTCATCCAGGCCTACGTCGTGGACAAGCATGTCAGCCTCCGTGACTACAGGTACACGCGGATGGAGGTCTACACAGGGGCCGTCTTCACCGACGTCATCGACCTGTTCATCGTCGTCGCCTGCGCGGCGACGCTCTTCAGGCAAGGCATCGTCGTCGAGACGGCCCAGGACGCGGCCCGGGCGCTGGAACCGATCGCCGGTCAACTCGCCTACGTGCTCTTCGGCGTCGGCCTGCTCACCGTGTCGATCCTCGGCGCCGCCATCCTTCCGCTGACGACCGCCTATGCGATCTGTGAGGCGTTCGGCTTCGAGGCCGGGCTGGACCGGGAGATGTCCGAGGCCCCGGTGTTCCACGGCCTGCTGACTTTCTTCGTCCTCGTACCGGCCCTCGTCGCCATGATCCCCGGCCTGCCGCTCGTCAAGGTGATGATTCTCTCGCAGGACGTGAACGGAGTGCTGCTGCCGATCATCCTCATCTACGTCCTCAAGATCGTGAACGACCGCCAGGTGATGGGAGAACACGTGAACGGGCCGGCGTACAACGCGATCGCCTGGGCGTTCTCCCTCGTCTTGATCGCGATGAGCGTCCTCCTCCTCCTGGGGCCACTGGTGACATGAGGCCCCCGGAGGCGCGCCGAGGTCGCCGGCGACGCGCGGCAGACGGCGCCGTCAGGAACCGTCGACCCGCTCGTGCGAACGGGGCTCGATGTGCACCAGCACGTCGGAGTTGGGGATGCGGTCGCGGATGTCGGCGGCGATGTGCTCGGCCACGTCGTGCGCCTCCCCCACGCTGAGCGCCTCGTCGACCGTCACGTGGAGGTCGATGTGCCGGCGGCTGCCGGCCTGGCGGGCGCGCAGCTTGTGATAGCCGGCGATCATCGTGCCCCGGTGGTCGTTGACGACGGCGCGGATCGCCTCCAGGTCCTCGGCGTCCAGCGTCTCGTCGAGCAACACCCGCGTCGAGCCGACGACCAGCCTGTACCCCGTGCGCACGATCAGGGTGGCCACGGCGATGGCGGCGATGGGGTCGATCGACTCGATGCCGGTCAGTCGGACGGCGACCAGACCGCCGGCGACGCCGAACGAGGTGTAGACGTCCGTCAGGAGGTGGGCGGCATCGGCCTCGAGGGCGGCCGAGCGCGTCCGTCTCGCCGCCGGGTAGAGGACTGCCCGCGACACCGTGAGGTTGAGGACGCCGGACACCCCCATGACGAGGACGCCCAGCCAGACGTGGTCGATGGTCACGCCGTCGATGAGCTTGTGGACCGCTTCGACGATGATCACCGCCGCGGCGCCGATGATGAGCAGGGCCTCGATGGCGCCGGACACGTTCTCGACCTTCTCGTGGCCGTACTGATGACGGGCGTCCGGCGGCTGCGCCGCCCGTCGCACCGCGGCGAATGCGATCAGCGCGGCGATGAGGTCGGAGCCGGAGTGGAGCGCCTCGGAGACGATCGCGATCGAGCCCGACATGAACCCGACCACGAGCTTGAAGGCGATGAGGACGGAGTTCGAGACGATGGAGACGGTCGCAGCGCGCGACTTGAGGCGGTGGTCGAGGACGTCGGCGTGCGGGTCGTGGTCAGGCCTCGCCGTGGCCAGCACGCTGTGGCGTGTGCTCCTCTCGTCCATCGAGCAGCCCCTCCCGTCGCAAACGTTCGAGGAGGGCCGTCCCGGCCAGCGCGCGGTGACTGGCCTGGTCCTTCTGCTCCTGAGGCCACTCGGCCACAGTGAGGTCTGACCCGTCCGGGACGAAGACGGGGTCGTACCCGAACCCGCCTTCACCGCGCGGCGCCTCGGCGATGGCGCCCCACCAGTATCCCGTGGCCTCGTATTCTTCCATCCGTGGGGTCACGGCGACAACCGTGCACACGAAGCGGGCACGGCGGGCGAGCGGACCGGCGAAGCCGGCGAGCTCGCCCAAGAGGCGTTCGTAGTTGGCCTTGTCGGCGCCGGGTCCGTCGACGCCCGCGTAGCGGGCGCTCGTGACGCCCGGCGCCCATCCCAGCGCCTCCACCTCGAGACCGGAGTCGTCGGCGAGGAAAAGCACGTCGTCGAGCGGCGTACCGACGGCGGCCGAGAGCGCCGGGTCGGCGGCGACGGCCGCGGCCAACGCGCGCGCCTTGGCGCGCGCGTTGGCCGCGAACGACTCCGTGCCCTCTGGCGGCAGCTCGACCCCCGGCGGCATGGCGATCACGGTGTGCGGCGCGAGGACGGCGCGGAACTCGGCCAGTTTGTGCCGGTTGCCGCTGGCGAGCACGAAGCGCATGCGATCGCCTCAGTCGAGCTCGGCGACGGCCGCCGCCTGGGCGGCCGCGATCGCGGCCGCCCCCGCGGCGGCCAGCCCGAGCATCTCGTCCAGCATCTCACGCGGGAACGGCTCGCCCTCGGCCGTCGCCTGGACCTCGACGAGACGACCGTCGCCGGTGACGACCACGTTGGTGTCGACCTCGGCCGCCGCGTCCTCCTCGTAGTCGAGGTCGAGGAGCAGGCGCCCGTCCACGTAGCCCACCGACACGGCCGCGACCGAGTCGAAGAGCGGCAGTTGGGCGAGACCGTTCATCTGCTGCAGCGTGCGCAGAGCCTCATGCACAGCTACGTAGGCGCCGCTGATGCTCGCCGTGCGCGTCCCGCCGTCGGCCTGCAGGACGTCGCAGTCGACGGCGATGGTGCGTTCGCCGATGATGCCGAAGTCGACGACGGCGCGCAGGCTGCGCCCGATGAGGCGCTGGATCTCCATCGTGCGCCCCGACTGGCGGCCGCGGACGGCCTCGCGCGGCGTGCGCGTCGGCGTCGCCCCAGGGAGCATGCTGTACTCGGCCGTCAGCCAGCCGCGTCCGGAGCCCCGGAGCCAGGCGGGGACGCCGTTCACGAGCGACGCGGTGCAGAGCACGTGCGTGTCACCGAGCTCGATGCGCGCTGAGCCGGCGGCGAACTTCGCCACGCCTGGCGTGATGCTCAGCGGCCTGAGCTCGTCGGCTTTGCGTCCGGTCCTCACTCGCTCCTCCTCGCGTCGTCCCCGCCGCGGAACGCCGTCGGCGGGCCGCCACCCGGCAGGCCGTGACGGCCGCTGTGACGGCGCAGCGCCGCGAGCAACGCGGCGCCGCCCGTGAACAGTACCACGGCCTCGCCGAGACCCACGAACGCGACCGCATACCAGAAGGACACGCTGGTGAGGAGCCAGAGCTCGAAGCCGACCCCGATGCCGTTGACGACGATTGGCGCGAGCAGCGCCGGCCAGTGCGGCCCGAGGCGCCACATCACGAAGGTCGCGACGCCCGTCAGGGCAGCCCCGAAGGGGACGTCGAGCACGGCGATCGGGCTGGCGACGTTGGCTATGGCCGTACCCACCGAGAGGCCGACGATCGCCGCCGGGTCGAAGCAGGCGAACACGGTGAGCGCTTCGCTCACCCGGAACTGGACCGGCCCGTAGGCGACGGCGTTCAACCCCGGAGCGAGCGTGAGGGCAGTATAGGCGGCGGCGTAGACAGCGGCGCGGGCCAGGGAGCGGGCGCTCACGGCGATGCAGCGGCCAGCTCGTCGAGGCTCACGCCGACGACCTCGTCGAGCGGCATCTGCAGGAAGCGCGCCCCGACGGCGCGGAAGGCCTCGACGTCGCCGGTGCAGTAGAAGCGATAGTCGCCCTCGCGGTCGTCACGACGGGCGAGGCCCTGGCGTTCGAGGACCGTCTCGACCTCGCGCGCCACCTCCGCCGCCGGGTTCACCAGGGTGACGTTCCGGCCCAACTGGCGCTGCAGCAGAGCGGCGACGAGCGGGTAGTGCGTGCAACCCATGATCACGACGTCGGGGCGCTTCTGCCTGAGCGGCGCGACGAACGAGCGCACGGCGTCGGCGACCTCCCGGCTGCCGACGTCCCCCTCCTGGATGAACTCCGCGAGGCCGGGACACGCCTGCTGGTAGATGTCGGCGCCCGCGTCGAGACCGTGAATGGCGCGCACGTAGCTCCCGCTGGCGACCGTCGCCTCGGTGGCCATGACGCCGATACGGCGGTAGCGCGAAGTCTGCACGGCGGCGCGCGCCCCGGGCATGACGACGCCGACGATCGGCGTCGCGAGACGTTCCTGCAGGTGCGACAGGGCGGCTGCGGTCGCCGAGTAGCAGGCGACGACGATGAGCTTCACCCCGGTCCTCTCGAGAAAGCCGGCGATCTGGTCGGCGAAGAGCTCGAGCTCGGCCCGGCTGCGCGGCCCGTATGGGAAGCGCGCCGTGTCGCCGAAGTAGACGAAGTCCTCGGAGGGCATGGCGACGAGGCACTCGTGCAGCACGGTGAGCCCGCCGATGCCCGAGTCGAACATGCCGATCGGCAGGTCGATTGGGTCGCGGATGTCGGGGCGCTCCTGGGCCATGGTCACGACGCCGGTGCGGCGTCCCGCAAGTATAGCGGCCCGGCCGGGCCGGCTACGCCCGCTGGCCTCCGCCCTACGCCGGCCGCCGGCCTCCCCGCTCCCCGCTCGCGACCCAGACCCCGGCGACGACGACGGCCGCGGCGACCGCCTGCCCGATTGTGAAGCGCTCGCCGAGCAGGGCGTACGCCGCCGCCACGCCCACCACGGGGATGAGGTTGACGAACACCGCGACGAGGCTCGCCTCGAGGAAGCGGAAGGCGTAGTTGAGCAGCAGGTAGGCGAGCACCGAGCTGAAGACGCTGAGGTAGGCGACGCCGAGGCAGGCGCTGCTGGTCGGCGTGCGCACGCCGACCAGCAGCGCCTCGACCACGGCGATCGGCAGCATGAATAGCGCCCCGAACAGGTTCTGGAACGCGGTCACGTAGAGCGCGGAGCGCGTCTGCAGCAGGTCCCGTGCCATGAGGTTGTACACGGCCCCGGTCACGGCGGCGCCGAGCACCAGCAGGTCGCCGACGATGCTGCCGCCGCCCTCCTCCCCGCCCAGAAGCACGAGGCCGGCGACACCGGCGAACGACAGTAGGATCCCGGTCCACCGGCGCCGGCCGGCACGTTCGCCGAGGAACACCGCCCCGAGGACGGCGACGAAGATCGGGATGGTGGCGACGATGAGCGACGCGTTCGAGGCACTCGTGCGCGCCACGCCGTTCGTCTCGAAGGCGAAGTAGAGCGTGAGCGAGACGAAGCCCAGCAGGGCGAGGCGCGCGAGCTCCTGCCGCGTCACGTGTTCGCGCCGCGGCTGGAGACGCCACGCCACCCACAGCACGGCTCCCGCGATGCTGAAGCGCAGCAACGCCACGAGCATGGGCTGAAAGCCGCGCAACGCATACTTCACGGCGACGAACGACAGGCCGAAGGCCGCAGTCATGCCCAGGGCGGCGACGTAGGCGGAGGAGGGCGGGCGCTGGTCCACGACCGGTAGTCTATCGACCGGGGGGTCAGGCAGGGTGAGGATCTTCCGGGGACATGCCAGGGTCGAGACGACGACGGCGTCGGCTGATCATGCGATTTGCAGGCATTTGGTGCCCCCGGCAGGATTCGAACCTGCGACCTCGCGCTCCGGAGGCGCGCGCTCTGATCCCCTGAGCTACGAGGGCACTGAGGGGCTGCGATTGTAGCACGGGCGGCCCCCGACCGCCGCGGCCGGGACCGGAGGTCCGGCCCGCGGTCGGAGAGCCGCCCGTGCCGCACGACACAGTCGGCGGACGCAGGGCCGCGCTACGCGAGGCGGCCCAGGGCCGTGGCCAGCTCGACGTCGCGCTCCGTCACACCTCCGGCGCTGTGGGTCACGAGGCGCAGCGTCACCTTGTTGGTGCGGATGTCGATGTCCGGATGATGCTGCAGCGACTCGGCCACGTCGGCGAGCTCCTCGACGAAGTCGACGGCCCGGGCGAAGTCGGCGAGGCGGAAGGTCCGGGTGAGGGCCCCGTCCTCGAAGGCCCACCCCTCGAGGTCGGCGAGGGCCGCCTCGATCTGGTCCTGCGACAGTACGTCCATGAGCGCCTCCGTGTGACGATGATACTGTGGCGGCGGGCCGTGACCCGCGGCCCGCCGAACCGGCGTTCCTCCCGATGGCTACTCTTCCCCGCGACCGCGAAGGGCACGCTCGACGTCACGCTGAGCGTCGCGTTTCGCCATGTCGGCGCGCTTGTCGTAGAGCTTCTTTCCACGGGCGAGGCCGATCTCGACCTTGGCGCGTCCGTCCTTGAAGTAGAGCTTCGTCGGGACGATGGTGTAGCCGCGCTCGTTCACCTTGCCGGCGATGCGGTCGATCTCCTGCGCGTGAAGAAGGAGCTTGCGCGGCCGCAAGGGCTCATGGTTCCAGACGTTGCCCTGCGCGTAGGGACCGATGTGCATGCCGAGCAGGTAGAGCTCGCCGCCGCGGATCTCGGCGTAGCTGTCGCGCAGGTTCACGCGCCCCTCGCGCAACGACTTGACCTCGGTGCCGACCAGCACGAGGCCGGCCTCGAAGGTCTCGTCGATGAAGTAGTCGTGGTGCGCCTTGCGGTTGTTGGCGACCACCTTGATGCCGGTCTCGCGCGCCATGCCGATAGCGTACCCCATCGCTCGAGAGGGAAAGCGGGGCAGGACACGTGAAGCAGGACCGGCGCTCACCGAGCGAAGAGGAGGACGGGATGACGACCGGGAGGCGACGCCAACACGCGTCGCAGAGCGGGCACTGCCCGCAGACGCTGCCGGCCGTTCAGGGGCGACGGTGGTGGTGCCGGCGGTCAGGCGCCGGGCGCCGCGGCGTGCGGGCGCCGCCTCGGCGGCGCTTCGCCGCGCGGCCCGGCGCCCGGACCGGCCGCTGCGCCTCCTCGAGCACCGGGACGAGGTCGACGCGGCCGCGTACGCGGTCGAGGCGCTCGACCCGGACGGCGATCCCGTCGCCGAGCCGGAACCGGCGGCCGCTGGCGTCGCCGACGGCCGCCGTCTCGTGCTCACTGAGCGAGAAGCGCTCACCGCCGAGGCTCCGCATCGGCAGGTAGCCCTCGTGCACCTCGGCGAAGCGCACGAACAAGCCGCCGGGCACCAGCCCGGTGATCTCGCCAGGGAAGGCCGTCTGCCAGCCCAGCTCGCGAAGACGGCGGTCGAGCAGGAAGGTGAGGGCGATGTCGTCGCCGTCCGTCTCGAGGCGCGCGAAGGCGCGTTCGGCGACGGAGCAGTCCTCGGCGATCGCCGCCAGCTCCTCATCGCCCGGCGTACCCGGCCCCTCGCCCAGCTCCTTGAGCAGGGCGCGATGGACGACGAGGTCGGGGTAGCGGCGGATCGGCGAGGTGAAGTGCAGGTATCCGGGGCTCGCGAGGCCGAAGTGGCCGCGGTTCTGGGGCGCGTACACGGCCTGCTTGAGCGAGCGCAGGAGCAGGGTCGGCCAGGCCAGCCGGCCGCGGCCCTCGCGCGCGCTGGTGGCGACGATCGCCGCCGCGGCGCGCGCGTACACGCGGCTCAACTGGCCCCCGTCCAGCGCACCCTCCGGCAGCGCCGGCGCCGGGACGCCGAGCTCCTCGAGCTGGGCGAGGAACTCGCTCGCGCTCTGCACGTCGGGGGGCTCGTGCACGCGGTAGACCGCCGGCGCCCGGCGCTTGAGGAGGAACTCCGCGACCGCCTCGTTGGCGGCGAGCATGAACTCCTCGACGAGGGCGTGCGCGGCGGTCTCGGGTCGGGCCACGGCGCCAGTCAGCCGCCCGGCCTCGTCGAACTCGTACTCGGGCTCGAACGAGCCCAGGCGAAGGGCCCCGCGGGCGAAGCGCCTGCGGCGCAGGGTCCCGGCGAGCTCGGCCGCCAGGCGAAGCTGTTCCAGGAGGGCGACGTCGGCTTCGGTCGTCGCGTCGGGGACCGCGGCCGGCGGGCGCCGCGGCCCAGGGCTCGTGTCCGGAGCGGCGGCCGGCGGGCGTCCGGCTTCCGCAGGCGACGCTGCCGCGGGACGCAGCGGCGCGGCGACCGGCGGATGCGCAAGTGCCGCGGCGCCCGCCGGCGTTGCGCCCCCTGCCGCGGCTCCCGCCGGCCTCGCGCCCCCGGCAGCGCCGCCGACCGCCACAGCCGCTGCCGTACCGCCGGTCGCGACGCTGCCCCCGCCGACCTCAAGACCCGCGCTCACCCCCTGAGCCTCGAGGATCGTGTCGACAAACCCGTACGTGAGGCGATGGTCGCTGCTGACCAGCGAGCGGTAGAACCGCACACCCGTACGCCGACCTGCGGCGTCGAAGGCGAACTCGACCGTCAGGCACTTGCGCGGGATGCGCGGGCGCAGACTGCAGAGATCCGCTGAGAGGGCCGGCGGCAGCATCGGCTCGGCCCACAAGGGCAGATAGAGGCTCGAGGTGCGCTGCCGCGCCTCGCGGTCGATCGCGCCGTCGCGATCGACGAAGTACGAGACGTCGGCGATATGGACGTGGGCGCGGTAGCCGTCACCCTCACGGGCGACCGAGATCGCGTCGTCGAAGTCGCGTGCCGTGTCGGGGTCGATGGTGAAGGTCGGGAGCTCGGTGAGGTCGCGGCGGGCGCGGTCGCGGCGCGCGCCGCGCGCCGCGA
>JAKPOQ010000021.1 GCA_029547745.1 Actinomycetes bacterium | reverse complement strand
ATGAGCATGGTCTCCTCCTCGCGTCTCCGGCGCGGTCCGCCTGCGGCTGCCGCGCCGCTCGCGCCCTCTTCTACCCGCGGGCGACCGCATGTACACGAGGCGCTCCGGCGCGCGGCTCGCGCCGCCTGACCTCCTCGCCTCAGTCACGGTTGACCGGGTGGGCGCGGCTACCGATACACTGGGTAGGCCACGTGCGGCACTCCGGTGACGACTGCGGCGGGGCTTTCGACGGGCCACACGCGACGCGGAGCGGCAGGAAGAAGACAGGCGATGCGCTTGAGGACGATCATCGAGTACGGCTTCACGGTCGTCGTCGCGATTGCGATCGCGCTCCTCGTCCAGGCGTTCGTCGTCAAGCCGTACAGGGTGCCGACGCCGTCCATGGCCAACACCGTCAACCCTGGCGACCGCGTGATCATCGACCGCATCCTCTACGGGCATCGCGAGATCGAGCGCGGTGACATCGTCGTCTTCAACGGGGGTGAGGCGGTCGGCGACCAGGTCCTCCTCAAGCGCGTGGTCGGCCTCCCCGGGGACGTGCTGTCGATCGAGGACGGACACCTCATGGTGAACGGAGCGCGCGCCGACGAGAGCTTCGTGCGCCGTGTGGGCGGTCGCGTGGAGCCCACGCAGCCCGGTCCCGGCGGGTTCACGGCGCCCTGGTCCCTGCAGAAGCCGTACCCGGTGCCGGACGGCTACTACTATGTCCTCGGCGACAACCGCACCGACAGCTACGACAGCCGCTTCTGGGGTCCGATCGCGCGGCGTGCGATCATCGGCCGCGCACTCGTCGTCTACTGGCCGCTCAGCGGCATCCGCACGCTCGAGTAGCACGGCGCCGGTAGAGTCACGGCGCCGGTAGAGCCCGAGTCGCTCCGGACCTTCCTCGGCGTCAGTCGAGTCCGAGTCGCTCCAGGTCGTCCTCGTCGTAGCCGAAGTAGTGCGCCGTCTCGTGGAGGACGGTGATGCGGATCTCGTCGGCGAGCTCTTCCTCGTCGCGCGACTCGCGTTCGAGGTTGCGCTGGAAGAGGTGGATGACGCCGGTCTGCGGCGGCCCGCCCATGACGCTCTGGTCGGGGACGGCGTAGCCGGAGAACAGGCCGAGGAGACGAGGGTCGACGCCGTCCAACACCATGGCCTCGGTGGGCCGGTCCTCGACGATGATGGGGACGTTGGCGAGCCACTCGAGCAGTCCGTCGGGAAGCTCGCGCAGGGCCTTCTCGGCGACCTTCTCGAAGCGCTTCGGGGACATGCGCGGCGCGTCGGGCTCGCCGGCTGCGTCGAGACGCAGCACGGCGAGCCACTCGCGCGCCGCCCCCTTCCTGTCGTGGCGCTCGTCGAGGGCGGCGCCGAGCAGCCAGCGCGCGTCGGCCTCCTCCTCGATCGAGAGGCCGCCACGGCTGAGGATGTCCTTGAGCAGCTTGACCGCTCGCCTGGCGTCGCCGAAGTCCTCGAGGTAGATCTCGGCGGCGGCGACCACCGGCGCCGGGTCGTCCGGGTCGGCCTCGTTCCAGCGCTGGCACGCCTCGAGGGCCCCGTCGGGATCGTCGGCGGCGAGGCGCAGCTCGACCTCGAGGTCGAGGACACCTGGGTCGTCAGGGTCGGTGTCGAGGAGCTCCTCGAGGATCCTCGCCGCGGAATCGAGGTCGTCGTCGTCGACCGCGGCCCACGCCTGGTCGAGGGCGGCGTCGATGCGCGACTGGGCGCGGCGTCTTGACCTTTCATCGCTCACGGTGAGCAGACTATATCCGCGACGGCACGCGGGTAGTCACCGCGGCGCCGTTGATGGATGCGCGCGCCGCCCGGAAGCGGCCGACGTGCTCCGGGCCGGCGCTGGCCGGAAGCGGGCGACGTGCTCCGGGCCGCTGGGCTGCGGGCAGACGCGCATACCCGGCCGACACGACTGACAGAGGAGACGCATGCAGTACGACGGTATCGAGGGCAAGCGGGTCATCGTCACGGCGGCCGCGAGCGGCATCGGCGCGCAGGTGGCACGGCGCTTCGCGGCGGCGGGCGCGAGGGTCTTTATCGGCGACGTGGACGCCGCTGCGGTCGCCGCCTTCACGGCGGCGCACGCCGGCATCGGCGCGGCCGTCGCCGACGTCGCCGCGCCCGCCGCCGTCGAGCGCCTCTTCACCGAGGCCCTGGCCGCTCTCGGCGGCCTCGACATCCTCATCAGCAACGCCGGCATCGCCGGCCCGGCGGCCCCCGTCGAGGACATGGACGTCGACGACTTCCGGCGCTGCCTCGATGTCAATCTGACGGGCGCGTTCCTCTGCGTCCGCCGCGCCGTCCCCGCGATCAAGGCGGCCGGCGGCGGGTCCATCGTCCTCATGTCGTCCAACGCCGGCACCATGGGCCTGCCCTTCCGCGCCCCGTACGTAGCGAGCAAGTGGGGCGTCATCGGCCTCACGAAGACGCTGGCCATGGAGCTCGGGCCGCACGGCATCCGCGTGAACGCCGTCTGCCCTGGGGACGTCGAGGGCGAGCGCATCCGGCGCGTGATCGCCAAGGAAGCCGAGAACCGCGGCATGAGCTACGACGAGGTCCTCGCCGAACGCGTCGCGTCGGTGTCGCTGCGGACGATGGTCACGCCCGACGACGTCGCCGACCTGATGCTGTTCGTGTGCTCGGACGCGGGGGCGAAGATCTCAGGACAGGCCCTGCTCGTCGACGGGAACGCCGAGCGCGCCTGACGGCGGCTCGGCCCACCCCTCGTCCAGGGCCCGGATGCGGCGCACGTGGCGGCCGCCCTCGAAGGGCGTGGTGAGCCACACGTCGACGATGCGCAGGGCGAGGTCCGCAGAGATCATCCGCTCGCCCAGCGAGATCATGTTGGCGTCGTTGTGGAGGCGCCCGAGGCGGGCCGCCTCCTCGCTCCAGCACAGGGCGCAGCGCACGCCGCGGTGCCGGTTGGCGGCCATCGCCTCGCCGTTGCCCGAGCCGCCGAGGACGACGCCGCGCTCGCAGTCGCTGCGCGCCACCGCGGCGGCCGCGGGATGCACGAAGTCGGGGTAGTCGACAGGCTCGGTCGAGAACGTGCCGAAGTGGACGACCTCGTGCCCGCTCGCGGCGAGGTGCGCGGCGATCAGGCGCTTGTAGCTGTAGCCGGCGTGGTCTGAGGCAAGAGCGATGCGCATCGCCGAGCCCTCCTGAGGGTGCAGAACGGGTGAGAGGCCCCGTGATTCATGTGCCGGTCGCTGCCGGGGCGCGTGACTGACCTCCGTTGGTCGCCATCTCACTCATCGGTCAGGTGCGCCGCCGGGCCTGCGTCGGGCCTTTGCAGGAGCAGCCGTCGGCATTCACTGCGTAGTACCGGCACGTCGTCCCGTGCGATCAGCCAGACGATCCGGTCGTCCTCGATAGAGGATCTCCTTGGTGCGCTCGATCTCGCGCGCGATGTACGGGTTCCTCACGGCGTCGGCC
>JAKPOQ010000006.1 GCA_029547745.1 Actinomycetes bacterium | reverse complement strand
TGCTTGATCGAGGCGCGGCGCGCGCCGTCGGCCTGCGTCTCGGTCGCGGTCGCGAAGTCGACGGCGGCGATCTTCTCGTTCTCGGCCTTGACGACCTTGTTCATCGTGTCCTGGACGTCCGCCGGCGGGTCGATCTCCTTCAGCTCGGTGCGCAGGATCTCGATGCCCCAGCTCGCGGTCTCGACGCGCAGGGTCTTGCGTAGCTCCTCGTTGATGCGCCCGCGCTCGCTGTTGGCCGACTTCAGGGTCAGAGTACCGATGATGTTGCGCAGCGTCGTCCGCGCCAGGTTGACGATTTGGTACTCGTAGTTGGCGACGTTGTACTGCGACGCCTTCACGTTCTCTTCGTCGGGCTTGACCTTGAGGTAGACCTGCGCGTCGACGCGGGCGTTGAGGTTGTCGTTCGTGATGATCGTCTGCGGCTGCGCCTCGACCAGCGTCTCGCGGATGTCGACCTGGAACATCCTCTCGACGCCCGGGATGATGACGTGGAACCCGGGGTTCGCGAAGCGGTTGTACTTGCCCAGACGCTCGACCAGCCCGCGGTGCGTCGGGCGCACGATCCGGATGCCCGTGGCGACGAGCGCGACGATGACGACGACCACGACGAGCATGACCCACCACATACGCCCCCTCCTGACTGGGCGGCGGGCCGCCCGTACGCGATCGACCTTGCTTCATGCTACGGTGCGGCTCAGGAGGTGTAAAGGGCGCCGTCGGCAGGGCGCCGTAGGCAGGGCGCCGTGGGCGAGGTCCCGTAGGCAGGGCGCCGTGGGCGAGGTCCCGTCGGCAGGGCCCCGTGGCCGACGCCCCGTTCGAGTTGAAGGCGGTGCCGGAGCCGGGGGTCGAACCCGGACGCCGCACGGGGCGGCAGAGGATTTTAAGTCCCCCGCGTCTGCCAGTTCCGCCACTCCGGCACGAGTCGAGGCACGCCGCCCGGCGCAGCCGCGGCGGCGTGCCTCGTGAGTATAGACGCGTGGGGGACGTGGGCGGCAGCACACGCGCGAGGGACGTGGGCGGGCAGCACACGCGCCCGCGCCTCTCACGCATCCTGCGCTACAGAGCACGCGGCACCGCTTCGGAAGCACGCGGCGCCGTTTCTTGCCACCGCAGCCGTGATGCGCTCGCGCCGGGCGTCGACCTTGAGCGTCGGAGACCTGCCTTCCGACCCCGTCGGCGAGCCTGCAGACGTCTTCCGGTCAGTGCGCGCCGCTCACACCACCGCACCAGATCGGGTCCTCCGCCACTGCAGCGTCACTGCGCATCGCTCCAGGCCAATCACTCACGTTCAAGTTGAGGCTGAGGGCGAGACCGTTCAGGGCGGCGCGCAGCTCCTCCTGCCCGTCCATGTCGACGGCCGACAGCGTGTCGATCGCCTGCGCGTCCTTGCTCTGTACGTGCCACGAACAGACGAGGTCGTCGACCGTCGCCCGCGTCATGAACGCGACGAACGTGTCGCCGGCCGACATGTCGGATTTGGGAACGTCCGGTGGGCTTGACGAGACCCGCGGCGCGAACGAGGGTGAGGCGCCACGCCAGAGGCGAGGTGAGCCCGGCTCGTGGCCAAGGCCTTACGCATAGCGTCACCTCGCGGGACTACGGGACGGACGGGAGGGTCAGGTCAGAGGGGGAAGCCCGTCCGCGAGCCAGAGGGCGATGCCCTCGAGGATGTCGTCCTCGCTGACGAGGGCGGCCGGAGCGCCGAAGGCGCGACAGGCCGCCCGCGCGATGAGGGCGCCGGCGAGGATGACGTCTTCGCGTCCCTTCTGGATACCGGGAAGCCGGCGCCGATCGGCGCTGGTGAGCGCCCGGAACAGGCGGACGGCGGCGTCGATCTGCGCGACCGTCAGGGTGCGGCCATGCACACGGGCCGGATCGTAGACGCGCATACCGAGCTCGTGTGCGATGAGCGTCGTGAAGGTCCCCGCGACGCCGATCAACACGTCCGCGGCGGCGCGGAGGTCCGCGGGCAGGGCGACGCCAAGAAGGTCGTCGACGAAGGCGACCGCATCGCGCCACTGCGCCTCGGTAGGCGGGTCGGCAGCGAAGAAGCGCTCGGTAAGGCGGACCGCGCCCATGTCGAGGCTGCGCACGAAGCGTGGCGGCTCGCCGGGACGACCGACGGCGAACTCGGTGCTGCCGCCGCCGATGTCGACGACAACGACGTCCCGAGCGCCGACGGCGCCCGCTGTCGGCAACGGGCCGTCTGGCCCACCCCTACCCTCGGTACTCGGGCCCTGCGACGCGTGCCATTCGGTACGCGCACCGGCGGAGAGGGACGAGCCGCGCTGTCGCTCCACGACAGCGCGGCCGAGACCGGCCGTGGCCCCACGGAAGGCAAGCAGCGCCTCCTCCTCCCCACCGATCACCCGGTAGGGCAGACCGAGGTCGCCCTCGACGGCGGCGAGGAAGGCGGCGCCGTCGGCCGCGTCGCGCAGCACGCTGGTGGCGACGAGCAGACGGCGCTCGGGCGCATAGGCGTCGATGCGGGCGGCATAGTCGGCGAGGCGGCGGCGCGTCCGCGCCGCCGCCTCGCCGTCCAGCCGCCCGCTCTGATCGACGCCCTGCCCGAGCCGCACGACGTGCGTCTCACGCGCATCGCGACGCACGACGGCGCCGCCCTCCGCCTCGCCGAACAACAGGCGGCAGGTGTTCGTGCCCAGGTCGACGACGGCGACCTTCACGGGCCGTCCGCCTCGGCCCCCGCCCACGCCGCGCAGCGCCGGTCGGCGCACCATAGGTCGCCAGCCTCAGCGAGCACGGCCTCGCCCAGCCCGTAGCCGGGACGGGCCAGCGCCTGCGCCGCGTGCGCATGCAGGCACTTGAGTGTGTCCGGGTCGGCCACGCCACCGATGCCCGTGCGCAGCGAGACGCCGCCGTCCACCGAGTCGAGACCGTAGGCGGCGACCAGGTCGCGACGTCGGCGGCGCACGTAACGCGTCGCGGCGACGACCGAGCGCGCCAGCACCGGGTCGTCGCGCAGCCGCCACTCGAAGCGCCGCACCCCTCCCGACTCCTCGAGGGCCCCAATGGCCACGACGAGCGTCGGGCACGTCGCGTAGAACAGCGTCGGGAACGGCCGCCCGGTCTCGTCCACGGGAAGCGTCTCGACCACTGCCGGAAGGCCGAACGGGCAGCGGCGGACGACGCGGCTGATGGGACGGGGGCGACGGCCGAGCTGGCCGGCGACGACCGCGAGGTCGTCGCCGGCCACCAGCCGTCGCCGTGGTGTCGAAGAACGCGTCATCGCAGCAACAGGGTAGCAGGAGGAGCGCGATGAGCGGAGGGACAGTCGGAACCTCTGTCGCGCCGAGATGAGCGGTCGCGGGAACGGGAGGCGAAGAGGCGACAACGCGGGCCGGCCCGAGAGTCGCGGGCAGGAGGGAGGCACACGCCGCGAGCGTGCCGTCGCTTCAGAACAGCGTGCGCCAGAGGTCCTCGATGCGCTCCAGCACGGTGATTGACTCCATCGTCGGAGCCGCTCCCGACAGCTCCACCGTGCCGGGATCGTCCTCCTCCGGCAGACCCTTGATGACGAACGCCTGCGTGCCGGGCGGGACCAGGAGGCTGTCCTTGCGCGCCTGCTGGGCGATGTAGCTCTTCGTCGTCAGCCGATCAGCCTGCGTCCGCAGCGCGGCATGCTCGCTCCTGGCGGCGTCTAGGGCCGCAGCCGCCTCGTGATAACGGTCCTGCTCAGCGAAGTAAGCGCGCAGCGGACCCACGTAGAGCGCGATCGCAGAGAGGAACAGGACGAGCAGGACGAGACGTCCGGGGCGCACCCTGAACGACGGACGCCGGGAGTCGCCGGCGCGCGGGCGCCGGGAGTCGCCGGCGCGCGGGCGCCGGGAGTCGCCGGCGCGCGGGCGCCGGGCAGAGGCGCGCCGCGCCGCCGCGCTCCGCGCGGCGGCGCGGCGCGCCTCACCACTCGCCCGTGTCGTCGCTGCTGCGTTCACCTCGCCGACCTGTCGGATCACGCGGACGCGCAGGCGCGCCCGCCGCTCTCTGTCTAGATTCGCGCCGCCGGGCAGCCGTCCCTGCCGCCCCTGTTCCACGGACGGCTTGCGTGCCGCGTACGCGGCTCGAGCGGCACGCTCGCAGCCGAGCCGTCAGTCGATCGTGTGAACCTTGATGAGGTTGGTGCCACCCGACTCGAAGACGTGCATACCGCAGGTGATGACGAGGCTGTCGCCCGGAGACGCCAGACCGGTCGCGCAGGCGGCCGACGCCGCCTCGGTCATGAGGCCATCGAGCTCCCGCACCGGTTCACGGTACACGGGGAGCACGCCCCAACTGAGCGCCAGTTGGCGCGCCGTGCGGCGCCGCGGGGTCAGGGCGACGACCGGCTCCGGCGGCCGGTGGCGTGCCACGGCCCGCCCCATGGCGCCAGAGACCGTCGCCGTGACGATCGCCGCGGCGCCGACCTTGCGCGCCACGGCGCAGGCCCCCGAGCTGATGGCCTCGGTCACGCGGCCCGGTGACGCCGTGCCGCACGCGACCGCGGGCGTCGGCGCGCCGAGGACCGAAGCAGACATCGCGGGAGGTGACGGCCGATCGGGTCGGAGCGCCGCGTCGTCAGGCTCCGGCAACGGACGGTCGGGGGCCGTCCCCGCCATGACCTCCCTCTCGACCGCGGCGGCGATCTCGGCCATCGTGCGTACGGCCTCGACGGGGTAGGCGCCGACGGCCGTCTCGCCCGACAGCATGACCGCGTCCGTCGAATCGAGGATCGCGTTGGCGACGTCGCTCGCCTCGGCCCGCGTCGGCCGAGGCGCGGCGATCATCGACTGCAGCATCTGGGTCGCCGTGATCACGGGCTTGCCGCACGCCCGAGCGCGCGCCACGATCCGCTTCTGCCACAGCGGGACCTCGGCCGGCGGGATCTCGACGCCGAGGTCGCCGCGCGCCACCATGACCGCGTCAGCGCTGGCGACGATCTGATCGATCGCCGCCAGCGCCTCGCGCTTCTCGATCTTGGCGACGACGAGCTGGTCGCCGCCGGCCGCGGCGATGAGAGCCTTGAGACGGCGCACGTCCTCGGCGCTGCGCACGAACGACATCGCGACGAGGTCGGCGTCCTCGGCCAGGCCGGACCGCAGTAGCTCCTCGTCGCGCGAGGTCAGGGCCGGGATGGGCAGCGCCGCGTCCGGCAGGTTGACGCCCTTGCCGGACGAGACCGTCCCGGGGACGACGACCTCGAGGACCGGCCGTTCGCCTGCTTCCACGACGACCAGCTCCACGGCGCCGTCGTCGATCAGGACGCGCTGGCCGACCGCCAGGTGCCCGAGCAGGTCGGGGAACGTGACCGGGAGGTCGCCTCCGTCACCTACCCTCACCCTCTGCTTGAGGGATAGCTCGACCGGACCCGCCAGCTCACCGAGGCGCAGCTTGGGTCCGGGGAGGTCGACCATCACCCCGATCTCTCGCCCGGCCGCCTGCGCGGCGGCGCGCACGGCGGCGATGGCCGCGCGGTGCTCTTCGGGACACCCGTGCGACAGGTTGACGCGGGCGACGTCCATCCCCTCGGCGACGAGCGCCGCCACGACGCCAGGACCTGCGGTCGCCGGGCCCAACGTGACGACGATCTTCGTCCTCCGCATCGCGCCCGCCACGCACGCCGTCCTGGCGACAGGACCCGTCACGGCGTCACTCCGGCAGCTCGGCCAGCGCGGCGTCGGCGGCCTTGCCCGCGCCCGAGCCGGAGCCGATGGCGACCGCCTTCGCGAACGCCTGCCGTGCCTGCTCGTAGAGACGGGAGGGGGCGAAGTACTCCGCCCCTTGGTCGATCTGGCTTTGATCGAAGAGCGCCTTGCCCTGGCCGTAGAGGCTGTTGACCCGCTCCACGAGCTGCTTGCAGAAGCCGCTCAGGTCGGCCGCGACCGGAGCCGCGAGGGCGGGACCGGACCCGGTCGTCTGGGCATCCCTGCCCCCGCCCTACCGCCCTTCTTCTCATTCCTCTATCTCTTCAGGTTGTAGAACGCCTTCATCGCCGGGTAGTACGCCACCTCGCCGAGCATCTCCTCGATGCGCAGAAGCTGGTTGTATTTCGCGACGCGGTCGGTGCGCGCAGGGGCGCCGCTCTTGATCTGCCCGGCGTTCGTCGCCACGGCAAGGTCGGCGAGGGTCGTGTCCTCGGTCTCGCCGGAACGGTGTGAGCAGACGGCCGTCCACCCCGCGCGCTTCGCCATCTCGATGGCGTCCAGCGTCTCACTGAGCGTCCCGATCTGGTTCAGCTTGATGAGGATGCTGTTCGCGCAGCCCCTGGCGATGCCCTCGGCGAGACGCGACGTGTTAGTGACGAACAGGTCGTCGCCGACGATCTGTACGCGGTCGCCGAGCCTCTCGGTCAGGAGCTTGAAACCGTCCCAGTCGTCCTCGGCGAGGCCGTCCTCGATGCTGATGACCGGGTACTTGTCGACGAGCGCGGCGTAGTAGTCGACCATCTCGGCCGAGGTGAGGCTGCGGCCCTCGCCGGTGAGGACGTACGCACCGCCGTCGAAGAAGCTCGAGGCCGCGGGGTCGAGGGCCAGCATCACGTCGCTGCCCGGCTCGTAGCCGGCGGCGTCGACGGCCTCCACGATCACCTGGAGGGCCTCTTCGTTGGAGGCGAGGTCGGGGGCGAAGCCGCCCTCGTCGCCGACCGCCGTGCTCAGGCCCCGCGTGCGCAAGACGCTCTTGAGACCGTGGTAGACCTCGGCGCACATGCGCAACGCCTCGGCGAAAGTCGCGGCGCCGACCGGCATCACCATGAACTCTTGCAGGTCGACGTTGTTGTCGGCGTGCTTGCCCCCGTTCATGATGTTCATCATCGGGACAGGCAGAGTGTAGGCGTTGCAGCCGCCGATGTACTGGTAGAGCGGCACCTCGAGGGCGGCAGCGGCGGCATACGCCGTGGCCAGCGAGACGCCGAGCGTCGCGTTGGCGCCGAGCTTCGACTTGTTGGGCGTCCCGTCGAGCTCGATGAGGACCTGGTCGACGAGGCGCTGGTCGGTGGCGTCGTAGCCGACGACCTCCTCGGCGATCGTCGTGTTCACGTTGTCGACGGCGGTGCGCACGCCCTTGCCGAGGTATTCGCCGCCCTCGTCGCGCAGCTCGACGGCCTCGTACTCGCCGGTGGACGCGCCCGACGGGACGGCGGCGCGTCCCATCGCTCCCGACTCGAGCTCGACCTCGACCTCGACCGTCGGATTGCCGCGCGAATCGAGGATCTGCCTGGCGGTCACGTCGACGATCACGGTCATGGGAGCCCCTCCTCGGACTTGGCGCGCTGGTAGTAACGCTCCTGCTCGTCCAATCCTAACCCAGCCCAGTCGCGACCCTCGCGTTCGGCAAGGGCCGCGGCGACGCACACCCGGCGCTCGAAACGCCGCGCCCCCGCGCGCAGAGCGAGCTCAGGGTCGACGCCCGCCAGCCGCGCCACGTTGACGACGGCGAAGAGCAGGTCGCCGACCTCGTGCGTGAGGCGGTCCTTGTCGCCGGCCGAACGGTCCTTGTCGCCGGCCGGACGGCGCCTGTCGTCGGACGGACGAGTCTTGTCGCCGGCTGGACGGGCCTTCCCGGCAGTCGGACCGGTCTCGCCGGCGAGCGACAGTCCCAGGACTTCCGCGAGCTCGGCGTGCTCCTCGGCGATCTTCGGGAACGCCGCCGCGACGGAGTCCCAGTCGAAGCCGACCGCCGAGGCCCGCTGCTGCACCTTGCGCGCGTAGTGGAGCGCCGGGGCCCCGACGGGCACGTCGTGGAAGATACCCTCGCGCCCCTCCTGCTCGACCTTTATCCGCTCCCAGCGCGCCCTCACCTCGGCCCCGGTCTCGGCGACGGCGTCGGCGAAGATGTGCGGATGACGACGGATGAGCTTGGCCTCGATGTCGTGACTGACGCTGCCGAGGTCGCCGGCGCCGCGCTCGTCGAGCATCAGGGCGAGCAGGACGACCTGCAGCAGCAGGTCGCCCAACTCGCCGTGCTCGGCGGCGAGATCGTCGGCGGCCACCGCGTCGGCGAGCTCGTAGACCTCTTCGACGGTGTACGAAACGATGTCCTTGGCCGTCTGCTCGCGGTCCCACGGACACTCGACGCGCAGCACGTCGACGATGCGCTTGAGCGAGACCAGCTCCTGGCCCAGAACAGCGTCGTCGAAGGCCGCGCCGTCCGGGACGGTGACGACAGACACGGCGCACGCCGTGTCGGGGCACGACGCACCGCGAGCGGCGGACGGGCCGAACGGGGCCCCGGAGCCGGACGGGGCCCCGGAGCAGGACGGGGCGAGGCCGGCGCTGGCGCGGGCGCGCAGCGCCCGCGCCAGCGCCGGCCCGTCCGGCCCCGCGAGCGCCACGGTGAGGTCCTCGTCGCGCCCTCGCGTGACGAGGGCGGCAAGAGCATCGTCGTCGGCGACGTCGAGCTCGACGAGCTCGACGTCGCCCCGACCGGCCGCCCCCGGCCCGACGGCCTCCTGCGCCGCCGGCCCAGACCCAGCCGCCCCTGCCCCGGCAGCCTCCGCGATGACATCGCGCAGACCGCCATCAAGGCCGGTGGGGACGAAGACGGCGCCGCCGCCGGCGAGGGCCCGCAGCGAAACTGCGGGCGCCAAGCCGGCGGCGGCGCCGACGAACACGAGGCGAAGGCTCATCTCCGCCGCGTCAGACCGAAGGGCCGACCCTGCCGGTCGCCTACTCCGTCGCGCTCGGCGAAGGCGACGTCGCCGGAGTCGCCGGCGCCGTCAGCTTGTCGGGGTCGTAACCCGCCGCGTAGACGATGTCCGCATCTTCCATCGCCTGCTTGAGCCAGTCGCTCCAGGCCGTGGCCTGCTGCTGGTAGAGGAGCATCTGGCGGATCATCTCTTTGGCCTCGGCGAAGGTCTGCGTCTTCGCCGGGGTGATCTTGATCACCTGGATGATGTGCCACCCGAACTGCGTCTTCACGGGTCGCGAGATCTCGTCGACCTTGAGCGCCCACGTCGCCTTCTCGAACCCGGGGACCATCTGCCCCTTGGAGACGGCGCCGAGCGCCCCTCCTGAGTCCTTCGATCCCGGATCCTGGGAGTACTTCTTGGCCACCTTCTGCCAGTTCTCTTCGCTCGGATCGGCCGCGAGCAAGGCGCGCACCTCGTCGGCCTGAGCCTTGGTCTTGACGAGGATGTGACGCGTGTCCCGCGTCTCGGGTTGCTTGAACTGCGACTCGTTCTTGGGGTCGTCGTAGTACGCCTTGACCTTCTCGTCGCTCACCTTGACGTCTTCGTAGACCTTCTCTTTGACGGCGTCGGCGAGCATGGACGCACGGAGCTGTTCCTTGAGTTGGTCCACGGTCATCGCGTAGCTCTTGAGGAGCTTCTTGAGCTTCTTCGCGCCCCCGACCGACTGCTCGACCTGCTTCAGGCGCTCGGCTAGCTCCTTGTCGGAGACGGTGACGTCGAGCTCCTCGGCCTTCTGTTTGATGAGCTCGTTCTGCACCAGGTAGTTGACGATGCTCGCCACGAGCTGGTTGTAGGTCGGCGAACCCTCCTTCGGGAAGTCCACGCCGGCCTGCGACGCGTACTGCGCCTTGGCCTGCGCCATGAGCTCGTCGAACTGCTCCTGCGTGACGACACCGTCGCCGACCGCAGCGATCGCCCCCGCGGGGACTTCGTTGCCGCCGCACGCGGCGACGCTCAGCGAGACTGCCAGCAGCACCACGAGCGCCACGGCAAGGACAAGTCGTTTCATGTGGTCTCTCTCCAGGGATAGCGGTCAGGGATCGGACGCACGGGCGTCAATGATAGCATCGATCGTAGCCTCGACCCAGCGCAGGAAGGCGGAAGCCGCCGTCCGTGATGACGGCGGCGCGGCGTGGGACTCGGACGCGGGCCCGCCGCCAGCGGACTCGGACGCGGGCCCGCCGGCAGGGGCGGCCGCCGCAGGCGAGTGGGACGCCGGGGTGGGGGCTAGAGCCGGGCGGCACTCGGGGGCGGCCGCCGCAGGCGGGCCGCCCGTCTCGTGCCCGCCGCCTTCGCGGTGCGCGGCGAGGCTCTTCTTCTGCTTCAAGTAGACGACGCGCCCACCGCCCTGCCGCAGGCGGGTGGCCCACGCGTCGTCGAGCTCCAATCCGTCGACCTGCACCCGGCCGCCGCGCCCCGTGACCGCCGTGGCGCCGAGCTCCGCCGCCTTTATCCGGATCGCCTGCAACGCCAGCAGGTTGGCGACCGGCTCCGGCGGCGGCCCGAAGCGGTCGGTCAGCTCCGCCTCGACGTCGCCGAGCTCGCTCAGGCTCGCGGCCCGGGAGATACGCCGGTGGACGTCGATCTTCGTCGCCTCGTAGGCGATGTACTCCGGCGGCACGTATGCGGTGACAGGCAGATCGACGCGCACCGGCGCCGCCGCCGTGACCTGCTCGCCGCGCAGCTCGTTCACCGCCTCCTCCAGCATCTGCGCGTACATCTCGAAGCCGACGGCGGCGACGTGCCCGCTCTGCTCGTCGCCGAGCAGATCGCCGGCGCCGCGGATCTCGAGGTCGGCCATGGCGATCTTGAAGCCAGCGCCGAGGTCGGTGTGGTCGCTCAGGGTCGTGAGGCGCGCCGCCGCCTCGGACGTGAGCAGCTCCTCGCTCGGGTACAGCAAGTACGCGTAGGCGTGCGCGTCGCTGCGCCCGATGCGTCCCCGGATCTGGTACAGCTGCGCGAGGCCGAGCATGTCGGCGCGCTCGACGATCAGCGTGTTCGCCGTCGGGATGTCGATGCCGCTCTCGATGATCGACGTCGTCACGAGCACGTCGGCCTCGCCGGCGAGGAACGAGAGCATCACCGTCTCGAGGGCGCGCTCGTTCATCTGCCCATGCGCCACGAGCACGCGCGCCCTGGGCGCCAGCTCGCGCACGTGCTCCGCCGCCCCGTCGATCGTCTCCACGCGATTGTGGAGGTAGAAGACCTGCCCCTCCCTCGCCAGCTCCTTCTCGATGGCGATGCGCACGAGCTCGTCGCGATACTCGCCGATGTAGGTGTGGATCTCGTGGCGGCCCCGGGGCGGCGTCTCGATCACTGAGATGTCGCGGATGCCGCTGAGCGACATCTGCAGGGTGCGCGGGATCGGCGTGGCCGACAGGCTCATCACGTCGACCTGCAGCTTGAGGTTCCGCAGCAGCTCCTTCTGGCGCACCCCGAAGCGCTGCTCCTCGTCGACGATGACGAGACCGAGGTCCTTGGGCTGTACGTCGGTCGAAAGGAGGCGGTGCGTGCCGACGAGGACGTCGACCTTGCCGGCGGCGAAGTCGGCAAGGATGCGACGCTGTTCGGCGGCCGTACGGAAGCGCGACACCATCTCGACCGTCACGGGAAGGTCGTTGAAGCGCTCCCCGAACGTCATGTGGTGCTGCTCGGCGAGGATCGTCGTGGGGACGAGCATGAGCGTCTGTTTGCCCGCCTCGGCGGCCTTGAGGGCGGCGCGGACGGCGACCTCCGTCTTGCCGTAGCCGACATCGCCGCAGACGAGACGGTCCATCGGGTGCGGCGCCTCCATGTCGTTCTTGACGTCGTCGATGGTCTCGGCCTGGTCCTCGGTCTCCTCGAAGGGAAAGGCGTCCTCGAGCCGCCGCATGAGCTCGCCGTCGGGCGGGAAGGTGTAGCCGGGGACCGCCTGGCGGGCGGCGTAGAGCTGGAGGAGCTCACCGGCCATCTCGACGACCGCCCGGCGGGCCCGCGTCTTGACCGTCGCCCAGCCTGTGCCGCCGAGCCGGTTGAGCGGCGGCGCCCCGGCGCCGGCGCCGATGTACCGGCTGACCTTGCCGATCTGCTCGTGAGGGACGAAGACGCGGTCCTCGCCCTTGTACTCGAGCAAGAGGTAGTCGCGCGTGATGCCAGCGACGGTGCGCGTCTCGATGCCGGCGAAGCGGGCGATGCCGTGGTCCTCGTGGACGACGTAGTCCCCGGGGCGCACGTCGAAGAAGGTCGCGAGGCGGGCGCCGCCGACGAAGCGCCTCTCGCGCGCCGCACCGCGCAGCAACGAGCGCTCGGGCACGACGGCGAGCTTGAGCTCGGCCGAGAGGAAGCCCTCGCGCAGCGGCGCGGCGACGAAGTAGAGGCCGGGCGCGGCGGCGCCGTGCCGCTCGAGCTGCTCGGCCGTGAGGACCTCGGCCGAGAGGTTACGCAACCGGTAGGTCGCGCGCTCGGCCTCACCCTCGTGGCGGAAGACGACGAAGACGCGGTAGCCGTCGCGCACTAGACGCACGAGGTCGCGCTCGGCGCCGGCGAGGTCGCGGGCGGCGAGCTGCGGGCGCGAGGCCTCGAAGCGGACTGACTGGTCACGCTGCACGAGGTCGATATGGAGCGTCTCGGCGAGGAGGGCGCGGGCTTGCGCGAGCGGCACGTAGAGCCGCTCGCGAGCGCCGCGCGCCTCTTCTGCGCCTCTCTCGCCCCCATCCCTTCCGCTGAACACCGTGTCGAGCTCGGCGCCGAAGTCGGCGAGGGCGCGCACGACTTCGTCGGGGTTGAACACGGCGATGCGTTGTCCACCCTCGGCGACGAGCTGTTCGAGGGTCGTGAAACGCCCGGCGAGCGCCGCCAGGGCGCGCACGCCGGCGCGCCGGTAGAGATCGTCCGGCGCCTCCTCGCGACCCTCGGCCTCCCAGCCGCTGATCGCCTGGTGCATCCCCGTCTTATACTCGGGGAGGTCGGTATCGGCCTCGAAGGCGGCGAAGACCGTCGCCTCGTCCCGCGACCCCGTGGTGCGCTGCGAGTACACCGAGAACGTGCGGATGGTGTCGACCTCGTCGCCCCAGAACTCGATGCGCAGCGGATCGCCGAGCGCCGGGTAGACGTCGATCAAGCCGCCACGCACGGCGAACTCGCCACGCTCGCGCACCTGGTGCTCGACCCGGTCGTAGCCAAGGTCTGCAAGGCGACGGACGACGACGTCGAAGCCGGTGGTCGGTCCACCGGCCGACACCTCCTCGCCCACCCTGAACGCGACCGGGCGCGGCTGCAGCTCGAGCGGCACGAAGCGCTCGAGCAGAGCCACTGCCTCGGCGACGACCACCCGACCGGCGGCGAGCGCGGCGAGCGCCTGCTGGCGCTCGCCGACGACGTGCGCCGCCGGCGCCACGTCGGCGCCGTAGAGGACGCCACGCGCCGGCAGCACCGGCACCTCGCGCTGCAGGTAGACGCCGAGCTCGGCGGCCAACTTCGCCGCCGCCTCGCCGTCCGGGGCGACGACCAGCCAACCCGCGCCGCCGGGCTGCCCGACCGCGGGCACGCGGCCTTCCGCCGCCCGGCGCCCGTTCTCGCCGCTCTCCGCCACGATCGCGGCCGCCAACACGTACGGCGCGAAGAACGACGGCGCGTAGACGGCGGCGGCGCGGCGGAGCTTCGGCGCCGCCGCCGCGAACCTCTCACTCGTCAGGATGTAGTCGAGCAGCACATCCGCCTCCGACCATGAGAAACGCCCCGCCGGGTCGTGCCCGCCGGGGTACCACGATTCTACCCTCTGTCCGCGTTCCGCGACGGCGCGACGCAGACGACGGGGCAGAGAGAGCGACGCACGGAGCAACAACGGCCCGGACCGGACCGTCTCGAGCACCGGGGGACAGGTCATTCCGAGCGCGGCGAGGGGAGCCGCCGACACCACGAGCGCCACGAGGGAACCCGCCGGCAGAGAAAAACCGACGCGCGCAGAGGCGCGTCCTGTAGCTGGCACGTGACGCTCTACGAGAAGCGGAAAAACCGACGCGCGCAGAGGCGCGTCACTCGCGGGGAGGCAGGCGCCGCGCGCCGGACCGCGAACGTAGGACCATGCGCCACTCATGGGTCTCATGTCGGCGCGCGGGCCAGATCCGCCGCGTCCGGCGCGCCGTTCTGATATGCGCGCTCATCGTGCCGGCGTGGGCCGGCGCGGTCGCGCCGGCCCACGCCGGCATCGGCGCGCGCATCACCGACATCCTCGCCGACAACGGCTTCGGCGGCGCGCGCACCGCCGTGTCAGTCTGGACCGACGGCGCTCGTCGCGCCGCCTACGCGCGCCACACGACGACCCTCCTCGTCCCGGCCTCCAACATGAAGCTCGTCACGGCGGCCACGGCGCTCTTCCGCTGGGGCCCCGACCATCGTTTCAAGACCGAGCTCTACCTGCCGGCCGAGTACGCCACGCAGCCGTACGCGATCGGCGTCGTGCGCGGCGACGTCTACCTCAAGGGCTACGGCGACCCGAGCCTCTCGTTGCCGACCTTCCAGAAGAAGCGTCTGCACGTGACGACGTCGTCCTTGCTGACTTTCGTGAGCCAGCTCAAGGCGCTCGGCGTGACGAAGATCCGCGGCCGCGTGGTCGGCGACGACACCTGGTTCGACGGCAGGCGCACGGTGTCGACCTGGAAGCCGGGCCTCAAGGACTACTGCGGACCGCTGTCGGCACTTTCCGTCAACGAGGGACTGCGGGACGGCGAGCGCGTCGAGGAGCCGGCGCGCTACGCCGCGCGCCGGCTCCTCGACGCGCTCGAGGCGGCCGGCATCGAGGTCACCGGCGGACCGCGCCGCGGCGTCGTCCCCGACGACGCCCACCTCGCGGTCACCGTCGAGTCGGCGCGCCTCAAGACCTTGCTCAAGCCGCTCTGCAAGCAGAGCGACAACTTCTTCGCCGAGATGCTCGTCAAGGGCCTCGGCCGGGACTTCCGTTCGGCGGGCACGACCGCGGCCGGCCTGCGCGTCTCGCGCGCGACGCTCCGCGCCCTCGGACTGAGCGACGACACCTTCCGGCTGGCGGACGGCTCCGGCCTCAGCTACAGGAACCGCCTCGCGGCCGCCGGCATCGCCAAGCTCCTGCGCGTCATGACGGCGCGCAACGACTACCTGCACTTCTGGCGCTCGCTGTCGATCGCCGGCCGCGACGGCACCCTGTGCACGCGCATGCGCGACACGGCTGCCGAGGCCAACTTCCGCGGCAAGACGGGGACGCTACGCGTGGCCAGCAGTCTCTCGGGCTACGTGACCAGTTCGGCCGGGAACCGCGTCATCGTCTCGATCCTCATGAACGGCGATGCGGTCAACACCTGGTCCGCGCACAGGGCGCAAGACCGCATCGCCGTCGCACTGGCGAAGTCGCGGCTGTAGGCGGCGGGGCCGGCGGCCGCAGGCGGCGGGGCCGGCGGCTGTAGGCGGCGGGGCCGGCGGCCGCAGGCGGCCCGGCCCCGCGCAGCAGACCTCCGTCTCGGCGATCAGCCGGCGTTGACCCGGCTCGTCGCCTCGTCCATTCCCAGCTCGACCCAAAGCTCGACGGCGTCGGCGGCGCGACCCACGAGCTCATCGACCTCGGCCTTGCTCTCGGCGAAGCGCGAGGTGACGTAATCGGCGACGACGTCGGGGTCGTAGCTCGCGGGACGGTCGACTCCGACGCGCAGGCGGTGGTAGTCGGCGCCGATCAGACCCGTGACGCTCTTCAGGCCGTTGTGGCCGCCGGAGCCGCCGCCGGGCGCCAGCCTGAGCTTGCCGAACGGCAGGTCGATGTGGTCATGGACCACAAGAAGCCTGTCGCGCGGCAGCTCGAGTGCACGCATGGCGGCGGCCACGCTGCGGCCTGATTCGTTCATCCACGTCGTCGGCTGCAGCAGGGCGACGTCGCGGCCGGCGATGCGCCCGACGGCGAAACGCCCGTCGTACCCGCGCTTCGCGCGCGGGAACCCGTGCCGGCGCGCCAGCTCGCGGACGACGAGGTACCCGACGTTGTGGCGCGTCTCCTCGTACTCGGGGCCGGGGTTGCCCAAGCCGACGACGAGCAGGTCGACCTTGCGGGGCGACCCCGCGCTCCCGCTCACTCCGTGTCTTCCGCCTTGTGCCTGCCGACGACCTCGGGCTCGGCCGGCGCCTCTTCGGCGGCCTCTTCGGCGGCCTCCTCGGCCTCTTCGGCGGCCTCGGCCTTGCGCGGGACAAGGACCGTGCAGAGGACGGTCTCGGGGTCTTCGAGGATCTCGAGGCTGCCCGGGACCTGGAGGTCGGCCACATGGGCGGCGTCGCCGAGACCCAGCTCGCTGATATCGATGACGAGATGCTCGGGGATGTCGGTGACGAGACCCTTGACGGTGACCTCACGCGTCACCTCGTCGAGCAGGCCGCCCATCTTGACGCCCTTCGAGGTCCCCTCGAAGTGGACCGCGACCCTCGTCTCGATGACCTCGTCGAGACGGACCTCCTCGAGGTCGAAGTGGGTGACCGTATGCTTCACACGGTCGAGCTGCATGTCTTTGAGGATCGCGCGGTGGGTCCTCTTCTGGTCGTCGAAGACGACCTCGAGGACGGCGTGCGCTCCGGCCTCGGTCGAGAGCGCCCGGCGCAGCGCCGCCGGCTCGACCGAGAGCAGCGTGGCGGGCTTGCCGTAGCCGTAGATGACGCCGGGGATACGGCCCTCACGGCGCAGCCTGCGGGCGGCGCGACTGCCGGCCGCCTCACGATGCTGCACGACGAGCTTGACTTTCTCCATGATGGTCTCCTGCTAGACACTATGGCGGTCCCTGACCGCCGGATACTTGCTGACGAAGGCCGGACCCTGTTCGTATGGACGGGGGTTTACCTGGCCGGAGACGGAGCTCCGGCTGACCTCAGACGAAGGGAGGGTCCGGCAATGGCTACCAT
>JAKPOQ010000188.1 GCA_029547745.1 Actinomycetes bacterium | reverse complement strand
CGGAGGCGAGGCGCGCGGTCCAGATGCTCGGTACCCAGGTGGACTGCCTCCTCGCAGGCTGGCCAAGCGCCTCGCCTCCTTTGTCCTGCGAGGTCCACCATGCGCCGCACCCTCAAGCTCTTCGTCATCCCGGCTGGCAAGTCCGCTGGCGCCCCGCCCGAGCCCGGGGCTGACGTCGAGCTCGAGGCCGCGAGCGACGACGCGCTCCTCGCCGCCGCGCACGAGGCGATCGCCAAGCGCGGGCTGCGGGCGCGCGCGGTGTCGTTCACGCCCACCGGGCTCGTCGCGTACGCGGAGGCCGCGCGGTGACGACGCCCGACGCGATCCATGCCGCCGACGAGCGGCTGCAGACCATCCTCAAGGCCCACGTCGTCGGCGCGACGGTGCAAGACCCCGCGAGCCGCCCCGCCGGGGAGGACACCGCCGCCGCGTTCACCTCGGCCGGCGCGCTCATCCCGCCCTACGACCCCGAGACGCTGTGCCTCCTGGTCGAGCACTCCAACTCGCTGCGCCAGAACGTCGACGCCTACGCCACCAACATCGACGGCAACGGCTACCGCTTCGACGCCGTCATCGACTTCGATGCCGAGGACGCGCGCTCGAAGGTGGCCGACGCGATCACGCTCGAGCGGCTTGCCGCCCGCGAAGCACGCACGCTCCCCGAGGGCATGTCTACGACGCCGGGCGCAGAGGAGGTCTCCGCGCGCTTCACCGAGCTGCGCCAGGCCGCGCGCGTCGAACGGGCAAGGCTCGA
Source organism: Actinomycetes bacterium (assembly GCA_029547745.1). GTDB lineage: Bacteria > Actinomycetota > Thermoleophilia > UBA2241 > UBA2241 > UBA2241. The sequence continues at coordinate 1,089 of JAKPOQ010000188.1, read as the reverse complement.
TGCCTTCTTCGACTTCGCCTGCTTCGACCACAGCTTCGTCGATCTGCGGCGCCGCACCCGCCAGGACCTCGAGGTCACGGGCAACGCCTTCTGGGAGGTGCTTCGCGACGGCAAGGGTGACCTCGCGCGGCTCGTCTACGTGCCGTCGTACACGGTGCGGCTGCTCCCGCTCGATCGCGACGCCGTGGAGGTCACCGAGCGAGCACGCGTCTCGCCCGTGAGCTTCGACACCGTGCGTTCGCGCCGCCGCATGCGCCGCTACGTGCAGGTGCAGTCCACGGAGTGCGTGTACTTCAAGTCGTTCGGCGACCCGCGTGTGATCTCGCGCTCGACGGGCCGCGTCTTCGACGACATCGCCGCGCTCAAGGCTGCCAAGCCCGACGACGGCCCCGCGACGGAGCTGCTCCACTTCGCCATCCACTCGCCGCGCTCGCCCTACGGCGTGCCGCGCTGGGTGGGCACGCTCCTTTCCGTCCTCGGCTCGCGGCAGATGGAGGAGGTCAACTTCCTCTACTTCGAGAACAAGTCGGTGCCTCCGATGGCGCTCCTCGTTTCGGGGGGCCGCATCTCCGAGGCGTCGGTGCCGCGCATCGAGCGCTTCATCGAGGAGAACCTCAAGGGCAAGGCGAACTTCCACAAGATCCTTATCCTCGAGGCGGACGGCGCCGGCACTGGTGACGGCGGGCGCGCGAAGATCGAGCTGCGCCCGCTGACCGACGCCCAGCAGCAGGACGCGCTCTTTCAGGTGTACGACGAGCGCAACATCGACAAGGTCGGCAGCGCCTTCCGTCTGCCGCGCCTCTTGCGCGGCGAGAGCAAGGACTTCAACCGGGCCACCGCCGAGAGCGCGCTGCGCTTTGCAGAGGACCAGGTCTTCCAGCCCGAGCGCGACGAGTTCGATTTCCTCATCAACCGCAAGCTCCTCGCGGACATGGGCATCCGCTTCTAGCGTTTCCGCTCGCAGACGCCGGTGACGCGCGACCCTGAGCGCATGACCGAGATGGTGGAGCGGCTCGTGCGCGTCGGCGTGCTCACGCCCGAGGAGGGGCGCCTGCTCGCGGGCGACATCTTCAACCGCGAGTTCAGGAA
>JAKPOQ010000182.1 GCA_029547745.1 Actinomycetes bacterium | reverse complement strand
TTCGCCCGGACATTCTCCGTGATCCCTTTGCGGGCGGCCTTCAGTCCGGCGAGGGTCCCGATCCCGGTCACGATCCCGCCCCACTCGCTCTTGTGCAGGAAGGCGCGGCCGGCGAGCTTCAGCACGAAGGGGGGCTTCATGGCCCTCGCCGCCCTCACGAGGGCCGTCAGGCTCCCGGCCTCGATGCCGCGCGCGGCGGGGATCCCGTAGCAGCCGAGCAGCTCCAGGGCGTCCTGGCCGAGGAGGACGCCCTCGCGCCTGCCCTTCGCGGCCAGGCCGCCGGCCCTTGCCCTGTCGACGGGGAACGCGCGCGGCCGCGGCGTGCCGCGGCGCCTGAGACGGTGATACCGGTAGCTGTACGAGAGCCCCTCGACGGCCTGCTCGATCGAATCGAAGCAGGCCACGCGCGGGACCCTCTCGAAGCGGTCGACGGCGGCGGCGCTGTCCAGGTAGGGCCACGCCGCGACGGGCTTGAGGGTTCCCGATTCCCGCCTTGCCTTTTCGACGGCCTGCTCGAGATCCAGATCGCCGTGCAGCGGCGAGCCGGAGACGATGAAGACGGCGAGCACGCCGTCGATGCCGGGGGATTTCAGCATCTCCGTGAGCGACAGCCGGAAGGCCTCCTCGTAGCGGCCGCCGAGCATGCCGATGGGCCAGATGTCGATGGGATTCGTCACGTGGACCCAGCCGGGGAGTCCGGCCAGGAGCTTTTCCCGGAGGCCTGCGGGCATCTCCCCGAAAACGAGCCCGCGCCCCTCGCAGGCGTCCGCGGCCATGATGCCGCCCGCCCCGGTGGCGGTGACAACGCCGAGCCGCGGGCCCTCCATTTCGCCGAGAACGGCAAGGGCGTGGATGGCGTCGCGCATCTGGCCCCCCGTGCCGACACGGAGGACCCCGGAGCGCTCGAAGGCGGCGTCGTAGACGTCGTCCTCGCCGACCAGCGAGCCCGAATGGGACAGCGCGGCCTTCGCCCCCGCCGCGCTCCGGCCCGTCTTGATCGCGATGACGGGCTTGAGGCGGCTCGCCCGGCCCGCCGATTCCAGAAATGCGGGGCCGCGCTTGAGGCCTTCCATGTGGACGACGATGACCTTCGTTTCCGGGTCGTCCGCGAGGTAGTCGAGGGCGTCGGCGATGTCGAGGTCGCAGGCGTTCCCCACGTCGATGGCCTTGCCGATGTCGTGCCAGGCGAGATTGCGGGACGCCACCTGGAGGACGCCCGTCTGCGCGACGAGCGACACGGGAAGGAACCGTTCGGGGAAGGGGATGTCGATGAAGGCCGTGTTGAAGCGCCGGAAGTTGTTGACCACCCCCAGCGTGTTGGGGCCCATGACGCGCACGCCGCTTTCTCGGGCGCGCGCCGCGAGTGCGTCCTGGAGGCGGCGGCCGCGTTCGTCGGCGTCGGCGAAGCCCTGGCTGATGACGATCACGCGCCGGATGCCGGCCCGGATGCAGTCTTCGAAGGCCGCCGCCACCCGGTCGCGGCCGACGGAGATGACGGCAAGATCGA
>JAKPOQ010000172.1 GCA_029547745.1 Actinomycetes bacterium | reverse complement strand
CGCCGATGTCACTGCGCCGCGAGTCCCTCGCCGCCGCGCGCGTCCAGCCACGCCGCCGCCAGCTCGCGGGCAAGCACCGGCTGCCACTTGACCCTGCCCCGGGTCACCAGGTGATACACATCCAGGAAGTCCGCGTCCGCGAGCTCGACCCTTCGGGCGATCTCGAGGTACGGGACGCCGTATCGGGCGGCGATCGCCTTCGCCCGCTGGCGGTAGCTCGGCACGACGCCGTCCCAAGACGCTCCGAGCACGTGCTCGTTGAGCGGCTGGTCGAAGAAGACGACGACGAAACCGCGCTCCCGGGCCAGCCGCACGAGCTCCTCCAGGACGGCGAAGTTGTAGTCGGCGTAGGCGGCGTACGTCGCCCTGTCGTCACGCATGTCGCTGGCCGCCATCTCGCGCTTCTGTGCCCGCGAACGGAGCGGGCCGTCGATCGTGTAGTGCTCTTCGTACGGGATCTCGGCGAGAAGCGGGATGCCGTCGGTCCGGCGTTCGCGCACGTAACCGGCGAGAAAGCGCAGCACGCCGGGGAAGACGACGTCGACCGGTGAGGTCGACGCCGCCTCCCGCTCGAGCATGCGGCGGACGCTCGCACTGCGGAGGAAGAACGGCTCGCCGGTCAGGAGCCCCGCGTCGTCGGCCGGCCCGTTCGTGAACCGCATCGGGGCGAGCCCGACGGCGATCAGCGCCTCCCCGTCGGGCAGGTTCTCGACCAGGGCGAGCGACTCGGCGAAGCTCTGCGAGTGGGCGGCGAGACTGACGACGTCGATCCTGCGACCGGCGGCGCGGCTGATGTCGTAGCTCAACGACTCTTCGCTCAGGAAGCACTCCATCGTCGCCGAGCCGCCGGTGAGATAGACGGTCGGCGCCGTGGGCGGCGACCGTCGCAACTGAGCCAGCACGTACGTGACGTGCCCGTTGTCGTCATGGCGATGGCGGACGAAGCGGCTCTCGGGCACCCTGACGATCGCCCCGGCGTCGATCAGGAACTCGACGCCGAGGAGCGTCAGGGCGGTCAGGGCCGCGGCGGCGACGAGCACGAGCGGGTTCCGCTCGCGGAAGCCGCGCCTGAACGAGGTCCACCGGGCCTTCAGGTGATCAGACCCACCAGCCATTCCACCGGGCCCATGATGCAGAGGGCCATGATCTTCAGCGCGTGCCGTGGCGTATGCGTGCTCACGAATGCGTATCCTAGCGCGACGTACAGGAACGTCACGGGATAGCCCAGCCACTTCGTATACCGTTCATACCCCGCCGCCGCCGGTTTACCCGCCTTCTTGCGCGCCTTCTTGCGCGCCTTCTTGCGCCGTTCCCACCAGGCGACGACGACGAGGCCGGTCCCGTGCCAGAGACCCCACAGCGTCCAGTTCCAGTCCACGTAGTGCCACAGGCCCATCGTGAGCATGCTCGCGTACAGGCCGAGCCACGGCTTGCGTGTGAGCCCGAAGACCGGGAAGTACACGTTGTTGCGGCACCAGCTCGAGAGCGAGATGTGCCAGCCGCGCCAGAACTCGCTCAGGTTCGCCTTCCAGAACGGGTAGTGGAAGTTCTCCATGAGGCGGAAGCCGAACAGCCGCGAGAACCCGATCGCGAGGTCGGTGTAGGCCGAGAGGTCGAAGTACGCGCGCACGAACACGATGATGACGTACGCCAGCGGCCACCAGGCGTTGGTCGCCGAGGCGTCGAAGAACGGCCTGCCGACCGTCTTCATGATGTCGCCGAAGAACGTGACGATGAAGAAGTCGACGACGAAGACCTTCTTGAAGTAGCCCAGGGCGATGCGCCGCAAGCCTTCGTAGAAGAGCTGCCGGTCGAACGTAGGGCTGCGCTTCTGGTAGAAGCCCTGGTAGGTCTCGAGCGGGCCCGCCGGGAAGGCCGGCAGCCACATCACGAAGGCGGCGAGGCGCAGGAACGAGTTCTCGGTGATCACGCCGCGCAGGTGGTCGAACACGTACTGCAGCAGGCGGAAGACGAAGTAGCTGATGCCGAGCGGCATCACGAGGTAGGTGACGATGGGGTCGTCGCGGCCCCAGACGGCGATCGCGCCGCGCTGCCCGTACTTGCCGATCGCCAAGGTGACGATGGCGATCGTCACGATGAGCAGCACGGCGCGCCCGCCGGAGAGCCGGCGCGCCTTGTGCAGTTCGACGATCTGCCAGGCGACGGCGATCAGACCGAGGGCGATCGCGGCGAAGATCGGGTGCAGGACGGCGAGCACGCCGAGCGAGACGACGAGGGCGAAGACCAGACGCCATGTGTCGCGGCGCAACACGAGCCAGAAGACGGGCAGGGTCGCGAGAACGACGGGGATGAGGTACCAGGTGAAGTAGATCTTCACGACGCGACCGCCGAGTCGGACGTGGCCGCGGACGGCGCAAGAGTGCCGTTCGGGCCGAGCAGCCGCGCGAGCTCCTTGGCGAGACGCGCCTCCCAGATGACCCGCCCCGGCTCCACGAGGTGGGAGAGATCGTGGAAGTAGGCGTTGCTCAGGGGCAGCTCGTCGTTGAAGTCGACGTACGGCACGCCGTACTCGCGGGCGAGCTCGCGGACACGGGGCTGATACTGCGCCCGCGCCTCGTCGAAACTGTGGCCGATGATCTCCCGGTTCCAGGGCAGCTCGAGGAGCACGACGTCGATGCCCCGCTGCCGGGCGCGCCGCAGCAACTGCTCCAACATCGCCATGTTGTATTCGAGGTTCTTGCGGAAGACCGGCGCCCTTCTCTTGAGCCAACGCTGGACCATCTGCTCCTTCTGGGCGACGGTGTGGTTGCCCTTGAGGTTGTAGCGGTGCTGGCCGTACGTGCGCGTCGGGATGCGCCCCGAAAGGAGCTCGTCCTCGTGTTGCTGCACGTAGCTCGTGAAGTACGAGAAGATGCCGGGCAGGATCGTGTAGGTATACCGGTACTTGCCCGACTCGCGGTTGACGTACTTGCGCAGGAACGTGCTCTTGAGGAGCAGCTCGCGCCCTTCGGCCTGCTTCTGGTTGTCGCCCCGCGACGGCGTGAACCGCCCAGGGTTGATGCCGACGACGGCCGTGGCCGGGGTGTCCGGTATGTTGTCGATCACGGCGAGGCTCTGGGCGAAGTTCTGGTTCATGGAGCCGAGGTTGAAGACCTCGGCGTCGGGGCCGTCCGCCCGCCGGATGGAGCCTTCCAGCGTCTCGTCGCTGGTGATGGACTCGCGCGCCGTCGAGCCGCCGAGCAGGTAGAAGGCGGGCCTGTCGGGGGGCTCCTGCTTGGTCCGGCCCACGGTCCACGAGACGTAGACGTAGTCGTCGCTCGACTTGCGCAACCAGTACTTGAGGGCGACATCGGACCACTCGCCGCTGGTGAAGAAGGACTCGAGGGCGAGCAGCGCCGGCAGCAGCAGCGCGGCGGCGGCGATGAGGACGATCGGGTTCTTGTGACGAAAGCCGCGCGCGAAGCTGCCGGCGCGGCCGCCGCGGCCTTGCGCCGGCGTCACCCGGCGCTCTCCTCGAGCAGGCGCTGCAGCTCGGCGCGGACCGCCTTGCCCGATCCCGTGCGGGGGATGCGCTCGACGGCGACGATGCGACTCGGCAGCGACGTCGACGGCAGGACGTCGCGGAGCTCGCGCAGCACGCGGCTGCCGCGGAAGCCGTCCGGCTCGC
>JAKPOQ010000168.1 GCA_029547745.1 Actinomycetes bacterium | reverse complement strand
GCTTGGTCCGCGACGTGCGTGGGCTATGATGAAGCGTACGGGGCGGCGTCGTCTGGAGGTATCGTCCCGCGAGCCTGGGTGGCAAACGGAGGGAAGGAGGCAGCGTGAGACGAGTGAGGGGAGGGGTTCGGCGACGCGCCGTGCTCGTCGCGATCGTGGGGCTCCTGGCGACAGGACTGATCTGGGGCATCGCTGGAGCCCTGGCCGCCGACGAGACCGCCACGCCGGCGACGCAGGGCAAGGTGACCCTGCGTCTGGGGTGGACCAACGACCCGGACAACCTGAATCCGTTCATCGGCTACGAGTCCTCGTCGTACGAGGTGTGGGCGATCAACTACGACCTGCTCGTGGGCTTCCGCGCCGAGGACTACACGAACCAGCCGGGCATCGGGCTGGCCACCGATTGGGAGACGTCGGACGACGGGAAGGTCTGGACGTTCACCATCGTCGACGGCGCGACGTGGCAGGACGGTGAGCCGCTGACGGCGAGGGACGTCGCCTTCACCTACAACTACTGCCTTGAGAACGAGATGGGCATGTTCATCGACTACCTCACCTTCATCGAGAAGGTCGAGGCTCCCGATGACACGCACGTCGTCTTCACCTGCTCGAAGCCCAAGGCCAACATGCTCGGGCTCTGGATCCCCATCCTGCCCGAGCACGTCTGGAGCAAGGTCGACCCGAAGGACGCTGAGAGCGGCTACAAGAACAAGCCGCCGATCGTCGGTTCAGGTCCCTTCCAGTGCGTGGAGTGGAAGAAGGGCGAGTTCGTCCGCATGGTCGCGTATAAGGATTACTGGAAGGGCGCGCCCAAGATCGACCAGGTCATCTTCCAGACCTACCAGAACCAGGACACGATGGCGCAGGACGTGCAGACGGGGGCCATCCAGAGCGCCTGGAACATCCCCGCGGCGCAGTTCGACGCGATCGACAGCGCGAAGAACGTCGACGCGATCCGGGGCGTGGTCATCGGCTTCGACGAGCTCGGGTTCAACTGCGCCGACAAGAAGGTCTACCCGAAGTCGACCGGGCATCCGGTCCTCCAAGACCCGGCCTTCCGTAGCGCCCTGCAGTGGGCCGTCGACAAGGACAAGATCGTCGAGATCGGCTACCAGGGCAACGCTAACCCGGCCGACACGATCATCACCAGGGACTTCTATGCGCCCGATGCCGACTACCATTGGACGCCGGACGAGCCCTACACCTTCGACCTCGACCGGGCCAGGCAGGAGCTCGACGCCGCCGGCTACACGGACAGCGACGGCAATGGCATCCGCGAGTACAAGGGCAAGGACATCACTCTGCGGCTGTATGCGCGCACCGAGTCGCCCGAAAGTCAGAACTGCGGCAAGCTCATCACCGGCTGGTTTGAAGATGTCGGCCTCGACATCAAGTATGAGGTGATCGACGACGGCCGGTTGGGTGACCTGCAGTATGCCTACGAGGGCGACGAGTACGCTCCCGACTTCGACATGTTCATCTGGGGCTGGGGCGGTGACATCGACCCGAACTTCATCCTCTCGATCCTCACGACGAGCTCCATCGAGGCGTGGAGTGACTGCATGTGGTCGAACGAGGAGTACGACAGGCTCTTCCTCAAGCAGCAGACCCAGATCGACGTCCAGGAGCGCATCAAGACGGTCCAGCGTATGCAGCAGATCGTCTACGAGGAGTCGCCGTACATCCCGCTGGTCTACCCGCTCGACCTCGAGGCGGCCGACACCGGGACCTGGACCGGCTGGGTCCGCGCCGGCCACGGCAAGGGCCTCTGGTGGTACAACACCCAGATGGATTCGTACCTCGCGGTACATCCCGGGGAGGCCGAGACCCAGGCCGAAGGCGGAAACACGGGGCTCATCGTGGGCATCGTGGTCGTCGTCATCCTCGTCGTCGTGATCATCGTCCTCCTCATGCGGCGGGGTCGCGGGCAGACGGAGGTCGAAGGCTGAAAGAGTGCTCGTGAGCGCCGGCGCCGCAGGCGCCGGCGCTCACGAGACCAAGCCGAGGTACGGCCGCCAGGCCTCGTGTACCGTGTCGACGTGCAGGAGGACGAACGCTGACGGCTCGGGGGCGCGCGGCGTCGCAAGGAGGCGCAGGCCGGCAAGGTGTGGCGACCGGTCCGCCTTCTTGCGGTTGCAGGGGGCGCACGAGGTCACGACGTTGTCCCAGGTGTCGCGGCCGCCCTTCGAGCGTGGGATGACGTGGTCTACCGTAAGATGGCGCTCGCTCCCGCAGTACTGACAGCGGTGCCGGTCGCGGGCGAAGACGGCTCGCCGGGTGATGCGCACCGTCGTCCGCTGCGGCACGTGCACGTAGTTCGTGAGGCGGATCACGAGAGGGATCGGGAAAGAAGCGCGTTCGGAGTGGAACTCCATCTCCGATCTCTCGAGGATGTCCGCCTTGTCCTTGAGGACGAGTACGAGCGCGCGACGCGCCGAGCAGACGTTCAGCGGCTCGTAGGTACTGTTGAGGACGAGCACCTTTCGCATCGCCGGCGATAGTAGCAGAATCGGAGTGCAACGACGGTCGACGCAGACGGACGGAAGATGGACCTCTTCTCGGTGTCCGAGCAGGAGCAGGCGGCCGCGGCGCCGCTGGCGGCGCGCATGCGGCCGCGCACTCTGGCGGAGTTCATCGGCCAGGAGAAGATCGTCGGGCCGGATACCGTGCTGCGCGGCGCCATCGAGCGCAGCGAGCTGTTCTCGATGTTGCTCTGGGGGCCGCCGGGCTGCGGGAAGACCACGCTTGCGCGCGTCATCGCTGCTGAGACCGGGGCACGGTTGACGCAGCTCTCCGCCGTGGCTGCGGGAACGGCGGACGTGCGCGCCGCGATCAAGGGCGCGCGCGAAGCGCGCGCCCTCAGCGCGGCGCGCACCATCCTCTTCATCGATGAGATCCACCGCTTCAACAAGGCACAGCAGGACGCCGTCCTCCACGCCGTCGAGGACGGCGTCCTCACCCTCATCGGGGCGACCACCGAGAACCCCTACTTCGAGGTCAACTCGGCGCTGCTGTCACGCTGCCAGCTCTACCGGCTGGAGCCATTGGCGCCCGAGCAGATCGAGCAGCTCGTCAGGCGAGCCCTCGAGGACCAGGAACGCGGTCTCGGCGGACGCGGCGTCACGCTCGAAGAGGGCGGCCTCGCCTTTCTCGCCGAGGTCTCCCGTGGCGACGCGCGCGTCGCGCTGAACGCCCTTGAGACTGCGTGGCGGTCTCGGGCGCCGAAAGAGGGAGGCGGCGTCGCGCTGTCGGTCGACGACCTGCGCGACGCCGCCCAGAAGAGCCCGGTCTCGTACGACCGTGAAGACGCCCATTACGACACCGTCTCGGCGTTCATCAAGTCGATGCGCGGCAGTGACCCGGACGCTGCCGTCTACTACCTGGCGTCGATGCTTGCCGGCGGTGAGGATCCCAAGTTCATCGCCCGACGGATGATCATTTTCGCCAGCGAGGATGTCGGCAACGCCGACCCGACTGCGCTCCAGGTGGCTGTGGCGACGTCGCGGGCGGTCGAGTTCGTCGGCTTGCCGGAGTGCCGCATCAACCTCAGCCAGGCGGCGATCTATCTCGCCTTGGCGCCGAAGAGCAACGCCTCGTACCTCGCCATCGACGGCGCCCTTGCCGACGTCCATCGCGAGGGCAACCAGCCGCCACCGCCGCGCCTGCGCGACGCGAACTACCGCGGGGCGAAGGACCTTGGGCACGGGGACGGGTACAAGTACCCGCATTCATACGGCGGCTGGGTCGACCAGCAGTATCTGCCCGACAAGCTCGTCGGACGGAGGTACTACGTGCCGCAACGGGGTGTCGAGATCGCCATGGAGCAGCGACAGGCCGAGAGCCGGAAGAAGAAGGGCGACCCAGGAGGCACAGCGTGAGCAGCGCGATGTGGGGGGTCCTCCTGTTCCTGATCGCTGCGCTGGTCGCGCTGGTCGTGATCTACTACTACGCACGCAGTGTGAAGCGGGACCTCGACGAGGAGGGCCCGAGCGTCTTCGGACAGCGCTGCACCATCGGGGTCACGAAAGAGCACGCGGACCTTCTGCTCGCCTTGACGTCTGAGCCGATCCTGTTGAAGCAGTCTGAGGAAGGCGTGCGGGTGCAGATCGACGACCGGCCCATGATGCCCCTGGCCGCGTTCGTGGGACAGGACGTGACCTCGGCCCTGAGGGAGGCGGCCCTTCACGTGAGCCAGTCGTTCGGCTCCCGCTGGACGGCGCTTATCACGGTCAAGGAGGACGGGTCCGGCAAGGTCGAGCGCCTCGCATGACGAGGCGAGCCGCGAGCCGTGCGTGCTGGGTACGTTCGCGGGGGACGGGGTTATCTTGCGGCGACTCGTGTGCAGGACTGTGTGGCGGGTGACCGTATACAGCGCTGTAGACTGGTAAAGTCCCGGCTCGATTCGTCCGAAGAACACTTCACCGGCCTCGACAGCGGCCGGCCGGGGTGAGGCTCGCTGGGCGGCGGTCAAGGAGGCGACCCATGAGATTCATCAAGTTCCTGCTGGGCGTCCTGGTGGGCGCGACGGCGGTGTCGCTGGTCACCCCCAAGACCGGCCGCCAGATGCGGGAGCAGTTGCTCAGCGGCGTCGGAAGCAGGATGCTGCCGGCCGCCCCCGAGTACCCCGAGCCGAGTGGCGAGCGCGACTGGGGCACGTCTGCTACCGCGGTCGCGGAGCCGCCGGTCGCGGAGGCGGCCCCGGTCGAAGAAGCCCCGGCGGAAGAGGCACCGGCGGAGGCAGCCCCGGAGGCGCCGGTGGAAGAGGCGCCGGTGGAAGAGGCGCCGGTCGAGGAATCCGTCGCGGAGCCGTCCGTCGAGGAGGCTGCACCTGACGAGGGCGTCGTCACCGAGGAGTCCGTCGAAGAGGCAGTGGCCGAGGTACTCGTCGAAGAGGCCCTCGCCGAGGCGCCGGCCGTCGCGCCGATGGACGAGAGCGAGAAGGCCGGGGTCGCAGCGGAAGCTCCCGCGGAAGCGCCGTCACGTGAGGAGCAGGGCGTCGTCGAGGGCGAGGACCTGCGCGTACGTATCGAGGAGACCCGCGCCGCAGTCGAGAGCGAGCTCGAACAGCCCTTCGGCAGCGGCGAAGCTCAGGCGGAGGCCGTCGCACAGGAGCAGGTCGAGGTGCCTGCTGCGGGATCGGAGGCCGTCGCCCAGGCGCCCGTTGAAGAGGCCGTCGCCCAGGCGCACGTCCAGGAGGCTGCGCCTGAGAAGGAGGCCGTCAGCGAGGCGTCCGTCGAAGAGGCCAAGTCCGAGACTCGTGACGGCGCCAGCGTCGATCAGGCAGAGATGCGGCGTCGCATCGAGGAGACGCGTGCACGGCTCAAGGCGAAGGCGTTCGATGCCATGATGAGCGGCGAGTCGGCGCTCCTGTCTCGCGACAGCGGCGAGAAGCCCGTACCGCGGGCGAGCGACGTCGACATCGACGACGAGGCTGCGAGCGCGGTCGACGAGTCGCTGTCGCCGAACGACGACTGAGCGTCAGAGCGAACGCATGGGGCCGGGGGGCGGGCCGCCTGCGGCGGCCCGCCCCCCGGCCCCATTCACTAGGAGCCGCGCCGAACGTTCCCCGGCGCCACGTTCGCGTCGGGATCGTGCGGCAGCGGCGTCGTGCGCAGAGCCCCCACTGTTCGCGCCACCGCATCGATCTGCGCGCCTGTCCTGTCGTCTGTCGGGGCAGCGGCCGGCGTCGCGGCGGCAGTGACGGGCGCCGCCAGGGCGGTCTTGGGAGCGGGCGGTGCCCAGCCGTGCAAGGTGTGGGCGAGCATGCCCGCGACCGCGAGGAACGCCGCCCCGAGCAGTGCAGCGGACGCCGGGATGCTGCGGTTCTCGAGAAGGAGGAAGAAGTACCACCATACGTCGAAGCCGAGATGAAGACGGAGGCCGAAGAAGACGAGCGCGACGACGATCATGGACAGACCGAGGTACACAGGCAGGGTGGAGCGGGTCCACTTGCCCGGGCGGGCGAGCGGCCACAGCGCGGCGGCGGGGGCGACCAACAGCAGGGAGTATGGGTTTACGATTGCGACGAGGGCGGCGATGAGCAGCAAGCTCGCGTGAGCCACCACGACCGTCGTCTGCGGGTCGACGTGCACACGGCGCGCGAGTCTCCGCTCGATCGCCGTCGCGTAAGCGTATGCGAGCAGCAACACCACGATGAGGATCGTGACGCGCAGGTACCACGGGTCCTTGACGAGGCCCGCTTCGGGCGGGATGGTGGCCCCGGGCCGTTTCGGCAGGAGCCCCAGCAGGTTCGAGAAGTAGATGATCCCGATGACGACGAACCAGGGCGCCACGTGAAGCGAGGCCCGCACCCAGGCGGGGCCGAGGCGTACGTGGCGCCGTCGGCAACCAGCGAAGGCGTCGACGGTGACCGCGGCCAAGGGGACGAACAGGGCGACGAGCAACAGGGTGAGAGACCCCCCCGGCAGCGTCCGCTGTCGGCGCAGGAAGACGGTGCCGCCGCTCCCGGGGCGCTCGTCGCCCGCTGTGTCGATGGCGACGATCATCTTCTCGACCGTGCGTCCCACGTCGGCGAGCACCTCGCCGGAGATACCCTCCAGCGTGTCGTCGACGGGGTCGACGGGATCCGTGCCTGCGCCCAGCGAGATCGCCGGCAGACCGGCGGCGACGAAGGGCGCCTGGCTGCCGGAGCTCGTCGGGACGGCGAGGCGCAGCACCTGCGTCCCGACTCCCGGCAGCACGGCGTCCATGTTCGCCGCCTGTCGCGCGGCCGGCGCCGAAAGCAGCCATAGCCAGGGCGGAGCGCTACGGCCGGCCTGGGCCCAGCCGTCGACGGCGAGGCCGCGGGGATCGCGACCAGCAGTCCTGCGCAGCGCGATCACAGCCAAGACGTCGTCGGTCTTGTGGCGCGCGACGAAGTCCTGCGCTCCGAGAGCGCCGTAGGCGTCGCCGTCGGTCGAGAGGAAGAGGAGCGGGTGCTCGTGGCCGACGAGCGTGAACACCCGCGCCAGCTCGAGTAACGTGGCCGTTCCCGACGCGTTCGCATCCGCGCCCTGGGTCGAGCGCGGGGGTGAGTCGCGGTTCGCGACGACGACGATCGTCCCGCGAGCCGTGCCGGGTGACACCGCCCACACGTTCTGCAACGGGACGTCCCGTCCGTTGATCGTCGCCGTGAACGAGTCGATGTGCGTGGCGAGGTCCAGCCGCTCGAGCGCCTTGACCAGCCACACGGCCGTCCGCGCGTCGGCGTCGGACCCCGCGACGCGTCCGCTGAGATCTTCCGTCAGCATCGTGAGGTCGAGCATCGCCCGTCCGCCGTCGAAGCTCGCCGGCTCGTCGCCGACGACGGGAGTCTCTGGTGTGCCCAGCGTGAAGAGGCTGACGACGGCGAGGACGAGGGTGACGACCCAGGCGTAGCGGTACACCCTGAGATTGGTCAAGGGACCTCCTTGCGGATCCGGAGCATGCTACCAGATTGACGCTCGCCGGCTCGTCGCCGGATCGCCGACGAGTCGGTCTCCGGCCGTCCGGCGCCTGCTGCGCCGGGTAAGATTGTCGCGTCATGAGCAAAGAGACCCACAGCTTCCTCGTTGAGGACGAAGCCCGCATCGCGGAACTGGCGCAGCGGTACCCCGACTTCGAGGGCTATGAGTGCGCGACCGACGCCCATGTCAAGAACCTGCGGCGCAAGCTCGGCGAAGACGCTCGTTCGCCGCGTCTGATCCGGGTCGTCCGCGGGCGCCGCTACGCGTTCGTCGAGGATGAGGGATGAGTCGCAGTCTGCGCCTGCGACTCACGCTGACCCACACCGCCGTGGCCGCTCTGGCCATCATCGTGGTGGCGGTGATCGTCCATGTCGCCGATGAGCGGCGGTTCGAACGCTATCTGGCCGACGTCCAGGAACGGCGCAACACCGCCGTCGTGCAGGCGCTCGAGGACACGTATCGTGAGGGTATCGGGTGGGGCGCGTCGGCCGTCTTCGCCGTGAGTCAGGCGGCACGCGCGAGCAACGTCAACCTCGCGGTGTACTCGCCGCAGGGCGAACTCGAGTTCACCGTCCAGGGCATCCACGGACCGAGTGTGATGAGCGGGCAGATGATGGGCGGCGGGATGGGGAGCGGCGGCGGTCGCGCCAGTCCGGCGCCCGGCGTGTCGGCCAGCCCGCACGGCGCCGCCGCATACGACGTCAAGTCGTACCCGGTCGTCGTGGGCGGGACGACCGTCGCCCGAGTGGACGTGTACGCTCCACACGGCGCGCGGGTGGCCGCCGAGGAGGCGTATGAGGGGTCACTCACGCGGAACCTCGTCATCGCCGCCGCCGTGGCTGCCGGTCTCGCCTTGGTCATCAGCGTCCTCGTCAGTCGCCGCGTCACGGGACCGCTCGAGGAGCTTACCGAGGCCGCCGGCGACGTGGCCGGAGGCAACCTCGACGTGCGCGTCGCGCCACGGGGACAGGACGAGGTCGCCACACTGTCGGCGGCCTTCAACTCGATGGCCGATGCACTGGCCCGTGACGAGCAGTGGCGCCGCGACATGACGGTCGACCTGGCGTACGAGCTGCGCACGCCGCTGGCGACGATCCAGTCGCGCGTCAAAGCTCTGGAGGACGGCGTCATGCCGGCGACGCCCGAGAACCTGCGCCTTATCGGCGACGAGGTCGAGCGCCTGGACCGCCTGCTGGCTGCGCTGCGGAATCTGAACGAGCTCGAGTCGGAAGACCTCGACGTGCAGTTCGACCCGCTCGACCTGGCGGAGGTCGTCTCGTCTGCAGTGACGGATATCGAGACCGAGGCGGCACGTCGTGACGTGACGCTCGTGCCTGAGATCGTCCCGGTGACCGTGCGTGGCGACCGCGACCGCCTCCTGCAGGTGGTCTCGAACCTGCTGGACAACGCGCTGAAGTCCGCCCCGACGCACGGGACGATCACCGTGAGTTTGTCGAGGGAGGAGTCCTCGGCAGTGTTGAGTGTGGCGGACACCGGTCCCGGGATCGACCCGGTCGACCTGCCCTTCGTGTGCGATCGTTTCTACCGCTCGCGGAGCGCGCGCGGGACGCAGGGCGCCGGACTGGGTCTGGCGATCGTCAAGGGGCTCGTCGAGGCGCACGGCGGCGCCGTGGAGGCCGGGAACCGGCCTCAGGGCGGCGCCGTGTTCACCGTGCGCCTGCCGCTCGCCGGCTGAGGGCCGTCGCCATGTCTCCGTCGGCGGTCACCTCACGCCGCGTTCGTCGACCAGCGGCGGCTGTGCAGAAGTACTCCGGACGGCCACTTACTGTGTGCATACTTCCACTTCCACCGGTCGCGCCGCGCGCGTAGCGTGCTTGATGAAGGCATGTGACCCGGGCGACGCCGGCCCCGACCCGTTGCGGGCCCTCGCCGACCCAGGACGAGGAGGCGCAGACAGATGCTCCACCATTTCCAGGGCAAGGACTTCTTGAAGCTCGCTGACTTCACCCCCGAGGAGGTCGGCTACTTCGTCGACACGGCGATCGAGCTCAAGCGCAAGCGCGCCATGGGTGAGGTCTTCGAACCCCTGCGTGGCAAGACCTTCGCGATGATCTTCGAGAAGCTCTCGACGCGCACGCGC
>JAKPOQ010000149.1 GCA_029547745.1 Actinomycetes bacterium | reverse complement strand
GCAGACGCCTCGTGGCACGTGGCAGGTGACGTGCCGTCACGGAAGAGGACGGCGTGGACGCGCGCACGACCGGGCGTGGGCGCCCGCTGTGGACGGGAAAGATCCAGGAGGCGGCGACCAGTTGTCGCCGCAAGGGGCGGCGACCCGTTGTCGCCGGTCTCGCGGCGGGTGCGCACCTTCTCAGCCTTCCCTCGCCGTTCATCCTCTCCCCGCCGTTCACCCTCTCCCCGCCGTTCACCCTTCCTTCACCATCGGCAGCCGCGGCCTCACCGGCCGTACCGCATCGTCGTACCCGCTCGTGGACAGAGGAGGGGCCATGGCCAAGATCCTGATGATCCATCCCGACAAGTGCACCGGGTGCCGCAACTGCGAGCTGGCGTGCTCGTTCGTCAAGCATGGTGACTTCCAGCCGGTGGTCAGTCGAGTGCATGCCTATGTCTGGGAACGCGAGGGGATCTCGGTGCCGATGATGTGCCAGCAGTGCGATGACGCGCCCTGCGTCACCGTCTGTCCCACCGGCGCCATGCATCGCAGCACCGAGATGCCCAACCTGGTCGACTGGGACGAGCGCCTCTGCATCCGCTGCAAGATGTGCACGATGGCCTGTCCCTTCGGCAACGCGCGCTATGACGCCGCGAGCGCCATGATCCTCAAGTGCGACACTTGCCAGGGGGAGCCGGAGTGCGTCGCCTTCTGTCCCAGCGGCGCCCTCGAGTTCGTCGACGACACCGAGCACGTGCGGGCGCGCAAGAAGGCCTATGCGGCCAAGCTCAAGGACGCCTTCCAGGAGGTGAGCTGAGATGTTCGGCTGGACGGGCACGATCCTGCGTGTCGACCTCACCACGGGCAAGGTCACCCGCGAGGCCACCGACCCGAAGGTCGCGCGCGACTACCTGGGCGCCCGCGGTCTGGGCGGCTACATCGTCCGCTCCGAGGTCGACCCGAAGACCGACCCCCTGGCGCCTGAGAACAAGCTCGTGTTCGCTACCGGGCCGCTCACGGGCACCTTCGCGCCGTCGGCGGGCAGGTTCGACGTCGTCACCAAGGGAGCGCTCAACGGCACCCTGGCCGCGTCGAACTCCGGAGGCGCCTTCGGCCCTGAGCTCAAGTTCGCCGGCTACGACGCCTTGGTCGTTGAGGGCCGGGCGGACAAGCCTGTGTACCTGTGGATCAAGGACGACGCGGTCGAGATCCGCGACGCCGGCGCTGTCTGGGGCAAGGACACGGCGGACACCACCGATCTCGTGCGCGCCGAGACCGACGAGGACGCCAAGGTCGCCTGCATCGGCCCGGCCGGTGAGAGGCTGGCCCCGCTCGCCAACGTGATGAACGAGATGCACCGCGCCGCCGGTCGCACCGGCGTCGGCGCGGTGATGGGGGCCAAGAACCTCAAGGCGGTCGCCGTGGTGGGGAGCGGCGCGGTGCAGGTCGCCGACCCGGCGGGTTTCAAGGCCGCGGTCCTGAAAGCACGGGGAATGATCCAGGCGCATCCCGTGGGCGGCGCCGGTCTCAAGGCCTACGGCACCGACGTCCTCGTCAACATCCTGAACCAGCTCGGCGCGCTCCCCACGCGCAACTGGCAGGACGGCTACTTCCCGACCGCCGACAAGATCGGCGGCGAGTCGCTCGCCGCTCACCAGCTCGTACGCCCCAAGGGCTGCTTCAGTTGCATCATCTCCTGCGGCCGGGTGACGAAGGTCGACGACCCGGCCTACAAGGGCTTCGGCGAGGGGCCGGAGTACGAGACCGCCTGGGCGTTCGGCGCCGACTGCGGCGTCGACGACCTCGACGCCGTCACCAAGGCCAACTACCTCTGCAACGAGTACGGTCTCGACACGATCTCGACCGGCTCGACCATCGCCTGCGCGATGGAGCTCTTCGAACGCGGCGTCATCACGGCCAAGGACACCGACGGCGTCCAGCTCACGTTCGGGAACGCGGCCGCCATGGTCGAGATGACGCGCAAGGCCGGCGAGGGGGAGGGGTTCGGGGCGAAGATCGCCCAGGGTTCGTATCGCCTGGCCGAGAGCTACGGGCATCCCGAACTGTCGATGACCTGCAAGAAGCAGGAGATGCCGGCGTACGACCCACGCGGCATCCAGGGCATCGGCCTCAACTACGCGACGAGCAACCGCGGCGGCTGCCACGTGCGCGGGTACACGATCGCCGTCGAGGTGCTTGCGAACGGCGCCGAGATGGACCCGCGCATCACCGAGGGCAAGCCCTCGCTCGACATCACCTTCCAGGACCTGACGGCGGCCCTCGACTCGGCCGGCGCCTGCCTCTTCTCGACGTTCGGCATCAGCGGCGTCGAACTGGCCGAGATGCTCTCGGCGGCGACCGGCGTCGCATACTCGCTGGACGACTTCATGAAGGTCGGGGCGCGCATCTGGAACCAGGAGAGGCTCTGGAACCTCGACGTGGGCTTCACGAGCGCCGACGACACCCTGCCGGCCCGTCTGTTCGAGGAGCCGATCAAGACCGGGCCGTCGAAGGGCCTGGTCAGCCATGTCGGCGACATGCTCCCCGAGTACTACGGGCTGCGAGGCTGGGACGAGAACGGTGTGCCGACCAAGGCCAAGCTCAAGGAACTGGGACTGGAGCGGCGCGCCGGAAGAGCGCGGACCGCGCCGCGGGAGGCGGCGGCGGCTTGAGCCGGACGGGCGGAGCGCGGCGCCCGGTAGGGCGCCGCGCTCCCCGGCGTGAGCCGCCTGCCGCCGTGGTTGCCTTGACTGCGACGGCGCGACGTCTCGGCGTCATCCAGGGGTGGAGACCCGGGAGGACAGACCTGTGAGTGCGGATCGCGAGCGCGGGGTCACCGCGCGCGAGCTGCGCCGCATCGCGGCGGTGCTCGCGCGCTATCCGCAGGGCGACGCCGGCAGTCTCGTGAACGCCCTGCACGACGTGCAGGCCGAGTTCCGCTATCTCCCCGAGGCGGCGCTGTGCGAGGTCGCGGACCACCTCGGCCTGCCGCGCGCCCAGGTCTACGGGGTGGCGAGCTTCTACCAGGGGTTCCACCTCGAGCCCCGCGGCGAGCATACCTGCACCGTCTGCATGGGTACCGCCTGTCACGTCCGCGGGGCCGCGCGGCTGCTCGAGACGATCGAGCGGGACGCGGGCGTGGGCGCGGGCGGCACCACGCCCGACCTCAAGCTGACGGTCGAAGAGGTCAACTGCGTGGGCGCCTGCGCCATCGGCCCGCTCGTCATCGTCGACGGCGAGTATCACGGGCATATGACCGCCGATCGCGTCTCCCGGCTGGTCGCGAAGCTCCTTGGGGAAGGGGCTTCACGATGACGGCGCGGCTCGCCGGTCCGCGGGCCCTGACGCGCTACCGGGAGGCTCTCACGCGGGCCCGGGACCCGGGCCGCCGCGTCGTCTCCGTGTGCGTCGGCACCGGATGTCGGGCGAACGGCGCCCGCGAGGTGTACGCGGCGCTGCGCGCCCAGGCGGAGAAGCACGGCGTCGCCTGCGAGGAGCAGTCGCGAGCCACAGGGTGTCTGGGGTTCTGCCAATGCGGTCCGCTGCTGTCGGTGGCGCCCGAGGGGATCGTCTACCAGCACGTGCGGGTCGCGGACGTCCCCGAGATCGTCGAGAGGACGCTCCTCGGCGGCGAGACCGTGGAGCGCCTGCTCTACGTGGACCCGGCGACCGGCCGTCCGTGCCGCACCGAGGAGGAGATCCCCTTCTATCACCGGCAGCAGCGAGTTCTGCTGCGCGACAACGCGCTCCTCGACCCGACCTCGATCGACGACTACATCGCGCTCGGTGGCTACTCGGCCCTCTGTCGCGCTTTCGAGATGGGACCGGTGGCCGTCCTCGAGGAGGTCAAGCGCTCGGGGCTGCGCGGGCGCGGCGGCGCCGGCTTTCCGACCGGTCGCAAGTGGGAGGCGTGCCGCGACGCCGCCGGCGACCTGCGCTACGTGGTCTGCAACGCCGACGAGGGCGACCCGGGAGCCTTCATGGACGATGCGCTGCTCGAGGGCGATCCGCACAGCGTGCTCGAAGGCATGATCATCGGCGCCTTCGCCATCGGGGCGCGCGAGGGGTACGTCTACGTGCGCCAGGAGTATCCGGTGGCCGTCGAGCGGATCACGCGCGCCATCGACCAGGCGCGCGACCTCGGTCTGCTGGGGGAGTCGGTCCTGGGCAGCGACCTGTCGTTCGACGTCCGCGTCAGTCGCGGCGGCGGGGCGTTCGTCTGCGGCGAGGCGAGCGCCATGATGGCCTCGCTCGAGGGCCGCCGCGGGGTGCCGCGCCGGCGTATCATCCATCTCTCCGAGCGCGGTCTTTGGGGGCGGCCGACCAATCTGAACAACGTCGAGACCTGGGCCAACGTGCCTCAGATCGTCCTGCGGGGCGCCGACTGGTTCCGTTCCATGGGCACGGAACGCTCGACGGGGACGAAGATCTTCTCGCTCGTCGGCAAGGTGAACGACACGGGCCTCGTCGAGGTGCCGATGGGGGCGACCCTGCGCGACATCATCTTCGGGATCGGCGGCGGCATCCCCGGCGGCAAGGGGTTCAAGGCGGTGCAGACCGGTGGCCCGTCGGGGGGTTGCCTCCCGGCGGAGAAGCTCGACACGCCGGTCGACTTCGACACGCTGGTCGCGGAGGGGTCCATGATGGGCTCGGGCGGCATGATCGTCATGGACGAGGACACCTGCATGGTCGACGTAGCCCGCTACTTCCTGCGCTTCCTCGCCTCCGAGTCGTGCGGGAACTGCACGTCGTGCCGGGAAGGGCTCTGGCGTCTGCGCGACCTTCTCGGCGACATCGCCGAAGGGCGCGGCACGCGCGACACCATCGCCCTCATCGAGGAGCTCGCCGACACCGTCAAGGCGACCTCGCTGTGCGCCCTGGGCACCAGCGCGGTCAATCCGGTGCTCTCCACGCTGCGCCACTTCCGCGACGAGTATCTCGCCCATGTCGACGACAAGCGCTGTCCGGCGGCCGTCTGCAAGGCGCTGATCACCTTCTCCATCGACCCCGATGCGTGCAACGGCTGCACGCTCTGCGCCGCGCGCTGCCCGCAGGGGGCCATCAGCGGCGAGAAGAGGCAGCCCCACACGATCGCGCCGGAGCTGTGCATCAAGTGCGGCATCTGCAGGGACGTCTGCCCGCGCGACGCCGTCCGCGTGCATTAGGAGGCGAGGCGATGGACGTCCGGCTGACGATCGACGGTCACGAAGCGAAGGCGCCGAAGGACATGAGCTTGCTCGACGTGGTGCGGCGCGTCGGCGGCGAGATCCCCGCCCTCTGTCACCACGAGGGCATCGCGCCGATCGCGGCCTGCCGTCTGTGTCTCGTCGAGGTGCGCCGGCCGGGACGCGGCGAGGCCGTGCTGACCACCTCGTGCGACTATCCGGTGTCGGAGGGCCTCGAGGTGGTCACCGCCTCGCCGCGCATCCGCCGGCACCGCGCCATGAACCTGCAGCTTCTCCTGCCGTACGCTCCGGACGCGCCGGCGTTGCACGAGATCGCTGAGTCGCTGGGTGTGACGGCGCCCCTCTTCGCCCCGGTCACCGGCGCGCCGCTGCCCGGCTGCATCCTCTGCGAGCTCTGCGTGCGCGTGTGCGCGGCACTCGGCTACCATGCTCTCGCGGCGATCGGCCGCGGCGACCACAAGCGCGTCGGCCCGCCGTTCGGCCGGAGCGTGGCCACGGCCTGCGTGGGCTGCGGCGCGTGCCACGAGGTGTGTCCTACCGGCTGCATCGCGATGGAGGACACGGCGACGACGCGCCGTATCTGGGGCCGCGAGCTCGAGCTCTTCACCTGCCGGCGCTGCGGCAAGCCCTTCACTACGGTGGCTCACCGGACCGTGATGGTCGCCCGCGGGGACATCCCGGCGGAGTCCTGCGACCTCTGCGAGACCTGCCGGAGCCGCGACTACGCGAGGCGTCTCGCTCCGGTCCGCTGACGCGGCGACGAGCCGGCCGGTGCCCTCTACCGTCTGGCTGCGTGGGGACGGCGCGCCTTCGCCTCGTCTCGACCAGGGACCTCGGGCCGCCGGCGACATCGACCCGGGCATCGTGCGGCCGTCTCTCGGCGCATATACTCGGCGATGGAACCGGCCCGACGCGGACGACGGAGTGGGACGCGGGCGGCGCGTCGCCGGCCGGCGGACTGCGACGTGGCCGGGGGTGACGACGTGGACCCTGACGAGTTCAAGTCGAAGAAAGCCGGGAGGGTGGTCGTCACCCGCGAGGGCTATGCGGCCTTCGTGCCGGCCCCGCTGCCGCCCAAGCTCACCTACACTCCGGCACTCGCGCTCGCGTTGTCGCGCGCCGATGCCGCCCTTGGGGCGCTGTCCGGGTTGGGCGCCGAGTTGCCGAGTCCCGAGGCGCTGACGGCGCCGTTCCTGCGTCAGGAGGCCCTCTGCAATTCATGTATCGAGGGCGCCGACGTGACCCTCACCCAGGTCCTGCTGCACGAGATCTCCGCGACGCCCCCCGGAGCCCGGCTCGACCACCTTGACGAGGTCCGCAACACGCTCGCCACCTTGATGGACGGCGTCGAGGCGGTCGCCACGCGGCCGCTCGACCTGGATCTCCTCCGTCGCCTGCACGAACGCCTGCTGCGGGGCGAGCCGACGACGGCGAGGACGCCGGGCGAGTTCCGTACGACCCAGAACTGGATCGGGCCGCCCGATTCGACGCCGGCCGACGCCGTCTACGTCCCGCCGCCGGTGCGCCAGATGCGGGCCCGGCTCGACCAGCTCGAAGCGTTCATGGCCGAACGCGACCGGCTGCCCGACCTCCTGCAGTGCGCGATGGTCCACGCGCAGTTCGAGTCCATCCATCCGTTCGTCGGCGGGAACGGGCGGCTTGGCCGTATCCTCATCGTGGTCTTCCTCGCCTCTCGCGGACGCCTCGCGCAGCCGCTGCTCTACCTCTCGGCCTACCTCGATGCGCACCGCCGTGAGTACTACACGTTGCTGCAGCGGATCCGCACGCACGGCGAGTGGACGCCGTGGTTGCTGTTCTTCCTCGAGGGCGTGCGCGAGACGGCGGAGCGTGCCTACGCCCAGGCGCGCACGCTGGTCCGCCAGTACGTCCGCTACCGCGCGCGGGCCGACGAGGACCTCCACGAGTTGGTGGACGCGCTCTTCATCTCGCCGTTCATCTCGGTCCCGGAGGCGCGGCGCACGCTCTGGGTGAGCGACGGAAGGGCACGTCGGGCGGTGAGAAGGCTTGAGAGTCTCGGCCTGCTGGTCCCCGTCGCGGGCTCCAGTCACCCTCGGCTGTGGGTCGCGCCCGCGATCCTCGCCGCCATCGAAGAACCCATCGAGGCTCTGGTGGGGGACGTCGAGGAGACGCGCGAGGGCGCCCCGCAGAAGTCGTGGATCGGGGCGGACATGAGGCCGCGTCGTCTCGCCGACCGCCTTATGAGGGAGGCGATGGCGATGATCGACGCGGCGCGGGCCGCCGGCGTCGTCATCCGTCTGGCCGGCGGCCTTGCCGTGCGCCGTCACGTCGTCGACCTCGACTTCATGGACCGGGAGTACTCGGACGTCGACCTTGTCGGCCTTTCGAGTCAGCGCGAGCAGCTCGTCCGGGTCATGGAGGATCTCGGCTACGTCGAGAACCGTTTCGTCAGTCAGGCGACGGAGGGCCGACAGCTTCAGTTCCTGCACAGGGAAGCGGTGCGCGTCGCCCAGGCGGCGCAGCGGGACGACGCATCGGATGCCGAGGAGGCGCCGGGCCGGCCTCTCGTCCACCACGTCGACGTCTTCCTCGACGTCATGCGCATGGACCACGACATCGACATGCGCGAGAGGCTCGAGCTCGACGAGTACGCCATCTCTCCCGTCGACGCCCTTATCGCCAAGGCGCAGATCGGCAAGATCAACCACAAGGACGTCCACGACATCATCGCCCTGTTCAAGGACCTTCCCCTGCGGGACGTCGACGACGGCCTGTCGATCTACGTCCCGTACATCGCCGAGCTGTGCGCCGACGACTGGGGCCTCTACATCGACATCACGACGAACTTGCGTATCGTCCTCGACTGGCTCGGCGACTACGGCCTGAGCGAGGAAGAGGTCACGCGCGTGTACGGGCGCGTGACGGCGGTCCTGGAGGCGATCGAGGAAGAGGAGAAGACGCGGCGCTGGCACCTGCGTGCCCGCATCGGCAAGCGGATCCCGTGGCGCCGTGAGGTCGAGGGCGCCGAGGGCATCCCAGTCGTCGTCCCCTTGCCGTGAAGCCGCCGCCGGCATCCCCGTCATCGTCCCCTTGCCGTGAAGTCGCCGCCGGGCGCGACGCCGTTGTGAGCGGGGTATCCTCATGACGGTGGAGTCGGCTACGGGGGAGGGCGCACGATGGAGGAGATGGAAGCTGGAGTGGCGACCGATGCGTTGGGTCGCTGCGAGTTCTTCTGGGATTTCGACCCGCAGGTGATCCGGGAGATCGCCTCGCAGTCCACGGAGCGGTTCTACGACCCGGGCGAGGCCGTCTTCGAGGAAGGCCTCAAGGCGTCGAACCTGTACGTGGTTGAGACCGGGCGCGTGGGACTGATGGTCATGCTGCCCAACGGGCACGAGATCATGGTGCTCGACAAGGGGCCCGCGGAGCCGTTCGGGTGGACCGCGCTCACGGATCCGGGGCGTTACGTTGCGACGGCGCGTTGCCTGCGCGAGACCGCCCTCGTCGAGATCCCGGTCGCGGTGCTCGAGGAGATCTCCCACCGCGATCCCCTTCTGGGCCTGCGACTCATGCGGCGCGTCGCCTCTGCGGCCGTCGCCTGGATCGCCGACCTGCGCATGCAGCTCACGGCGGCGCTGGACTGAGGTCGGGGCGCGATGGGCGGGCGGCGCGGACGCGCCGCCCGCCCATCGCGCCCCAGGGGGCGGCGCGGACGCGCCGCCCTTCGCGCCTAAGGCGGGCTCGCTCAGCCGGCGGACGAGTCCGGGACGCGTTCGGCGGCCTTCGCCTTCCAGGCTGACGCGAACTCGCGCATCGCCGCCTCGCTGGAAGCGTGCACGGGCAGGGAGCGCAGCACGGCGAGCGGCGCGGTGACGTCGTGGGCGCCGTGCAGCACGGCGTCGCTCACCTGGGCCGGGGTCTTGAGGCTGGCGGCGAGGACGCGCGTGGTGTCGCCTGTCGTGGCGAGGACGGCGGCGAAGGAAGCGACCAGGGCGAGGCCGTCGAGGCGCTGGCGGATGGCGCGGTCCACGTAGGGGATCACCCAGGCGCAGCCCGACTCGTGGGCGACGAGGGCCTGCGCGGGGGAGTACGCGGCAGTGAGGGCACAGCGTACGCCCTCGGCCGTGAGGCGGCCGGCCGTCGCCGCGCCGACCTCTGTCGCCCCGAGCTTGATGACGACGCGGTCGGGGGCGAGAGACGCCGCGGCGAGCGCTTCGTCGCGCAACGCGGCCTCGCTCGCGCCCGTCGGCTGGTAGAAGGCCGGGCCCTCGGGGAACGCGGCCAGGAGATGGCGGAAGTGAGCCAGGGCGTCGCCGGTCTCACGGGCCATCAAGGTGGGGTTGGTCGTGAAGCCGCGGACGAAGCCGAGGGCGGCCGCCGCGGTCAGGTCGTCGATGTGTGCCGAGTCGACGAAGATCGCCACGGCGTCCGCCCTCCTCTCTCTGTCTGTCGCCCTCGGTTGAAGCCGAGGCCCGGTCTCAGCCGACGATCCTACTTCTCGTCGCGCGCGCTCAGGGCAGCGGCACGGGCCCCTTCGTCGAGGGGCGGGGCCCTTCGTCAGCGTCGCACGGGCGGGGCGCCTTGCTCAGTGGTGGCAGGCTCCCTCTAGCCCGAGTTCGGGCAGCGCACCCTCGATGTAGGCGGCGACGGCGCTCTGCACGTCGTCCCCGTGGCCGGCGTGGACGGCGATGCCGACCTGGTTGAAGCCCATCAACGGGCGTCCCCCGATGCCGTCGACGACGATGGCGTCGACCGTGTTCTCGGCGAGCAGCAAGACGGGGCGCATGCACCCGCCTTCCTCGTGGGCGTAGTTTTCGACGACGTCCACGGCGGTGATCTCACCGTTGACGACCTCGACCACGGTGAAGCAGGCGCAACGCCCGAAGTGGCCGGAACGTCGTGCCGTCAGACCGCCCGGGGCCTCCGAGGGGACGGCGATGCGAGTCGTCTTGGCTGTCGAGTCAGTCGTGGTCATGTGGATCGCGCTCCATTCGTCGTACGTTTCACGGACGCCGGCAAAGGCCAATGTCCGCGTCGTCAAGGGGCCGTCACGGTCGGCCCCGTGTTGTCAGGGGGCCGTCACGGTCGGCCCCGTGTCGTCAGGGGGCCGTCACGGCCGGCCACCGCGGCGACGACCGCCGCTCCGTCCTTCGTCGCGGCTGCGCTCCTCGGGCCTGCCGCGTCCTTCGGGGCCGCCACGTCCACAGCGACCGGCGCGCGCTCCACGCCTCATGCCGCAGCGGCCGGCGGGATCCCAGCACGTCACGACCTCCGCTGCGCCGCATGACGGGCAGACGGTCTCGGGCTCCGGATTGGCGGCGGCCCACACCGCGCCGCAGGCCCGGCAGCAGAGCTGCCGCGGCTCGACGCGGTACTGGCCGCCGCCGATGAGGATCGCCTTGCCGCCGACGAGCGCCTCGGCCACCGTGGCCCGTCCCTTCTCGAGGATGCGGCCGATCGTCTGCCGTGAAACGCCCATGACGGCGGCCGCTTCCTCGTGGCTCAGGCCCTCGAGGTCGACCAGGCGGATGGCCTCGAGCTCGTCGACGGCCAGGGGCAGCCGTTCGAGCTCGCGGCCGGGCACGCCCGCGGGCTTGAACAACGTCACCTTGGGGATGCCGCTGACGCTACGCTCGATCGGTGGTCGGGCCAAGATGTCTCCCGGTGGTTCTGGGCATGCGCCAATACTACAGGCACGTCCCCGAGGCCTTCAACGCGGTTCTGCCGGGCTGTCGTCGCGGGACTGTCCCGCGCCGTCGTCGGCCTCCGCGGCGTCGCCGTCGGCGGGCGCGGTCGCGCCTGTCCGGTCGGCGGCGTGACCCGCGGCGGGCGGCAGGGTGAGGTGCTGCGCACCCGTGTCCTCCTCCGGCGGCTGTCGGCGCGCGCCGCTGTCCGGCGGCGCGCCCGGGAGGCGCGCCGCCGACTCGCCCGCGCGCGCCAGTTCGTCTGGCGTCGGCGGATCGATGCGCAGGTACCCGGCGCCCAGCCGCTGGACCGACGGGTGCGGGCTCGCCGCCAGTCGGACCGCGCCTCGGCGCAGGAGGGGGCGTGTGAGTCCGTCGGGGTCGCGCAGGTCCTGGGCCGCCGATGTCGCCAGCGCGAGGAACGTGGTCGTGACCGTCCTGCGGGTGGCCCGCCCCGCTCCGCCGCCCAGTCGTCCTCCGCCCAGTCGTCCGCCGCCCGTGCGTGGCCGGCCGATGCCGCACGCCGCGCGGCGTCGCCACTGCCTGCCGCCCCCGCTGCCTGATCCTGATGCGCTGTTCATCGTCGTCGCTCCGTCGTCAGCTCCAGTGACCGCTCACCGTCGGCGCCGCGAGCGCCGGGAGCTCGCCGCGCGTGAAGGCTGCGAGCGCCTCGCGCGCGACGACGCCGCTCTCCACCTGGTGGATGGTGATGCCCGCCGTCGCGAGGACCTTGTGGGCATTGGGGCCGACGTTGCCGGTGATGACCGCTTCGACACCCTCCGCCGCTACCGCGCTTCCTGCCTGCACGCCGGCGCCTCCGCTCGCCTCCACGTTGGCGCCGTTGTCGAGCGCCCGTGAGTCCCCCGTCTCGGTGTCCGCGATGATGAACCAGCGCGCACGACCGAAGCGTGGGTCGACGAGGGCGTCAAGGTCCTTCCCCTGAGCACTGATGGCTACCTTCATGGTGTCTCCTTGGTCGGGTGACGGTCGACGGGTCCGACCGCCATGTAGAAGAGTGCTCCACGGTGTGTGGCGCTCACCACACGTCCGTCGTTGACGAGCGAGGTCACCGCCTTGAGCGCTTCGTTCCTGTGGATACCGAGTCCGGCGGCGATGTCGGCCAGCGTGCACGGACGGCGTGTCACGAGGGCGAGCACATCGGCGCGTGAGGCGCTGAGACCCGCCATGGTGGGCGCTGCCGGTGCGATCACCTCGGCCTGTGGATCGAAAGCGGCCGCGTACTCCTGGAGCTGCAGCGTGGGCACCGCGTGGGCGCGGGACTCGGCCGGCGGTCTCACCACCGTGTTCAACTGGACGCGGTCAGGAGCGAGTCGCGCGGCGATGCCGGCCAGCCGCGCGACCTGCTGCGGGATGCCCGTGACCCCGTCCAGCAGGAGGACCTCCAGCCAGAACTGGCCGCGGAAGTTCTCGCGGAAGGCGGCCATGCCGTCGACGACCTCGTCGAACCGCAAGGACCTGTGCGGTCGGTTGACCAGCCGGAAGAGCCGCTCGTCGGGTGCGTCGAGCGAAGGGATGACGATGTCGGCGGATGCCAACTCGCGCTGAAGCGCGGGCAGACCGAGCAGCGAGCCGTTGGTGAGTACCGCGACAGGGATGTCGGTGGACCGCTTGATCCCGGCGATGACGTCGCCGATGCCGCTGTGGAGCGTCGGCTCGCCCGAGCCGGCGATGGTGATGACGTCGGGCGCGGCGTCAAGCCGTGTCCGCACTTGGTTCACGACCTCGTGCGGATCCACCCAGTCCTGGCGCTCCACCGTCTTGTGCGTCGTGCGACCCAGTTGGCAGTAGGTGCAGTCGTAGGTGCACGTCTTGAACGGGACGAGGTCGACGCCGAGGGAACGGCCAAGGCGCCGGGAGGGGACCGGCCCGTAGACGCGATCTCGCGTGTCCTCAGTCATGCCGGGTCGTGGCTCCATGCGCGGTCTTCCGGGACATGGTCGGCCGCCTTGCGGCCGTCGCGTGCGCGTTCATCCATCGAGGGCCTGTCCTTCCCGACTCGGCGCGAGCATCCCGCTCACGCGTTCCCAGAGCTGCGCGATCTCGGCTGCGGCACGGCCTCCGTGGGTGATCACGTCCGTGCCCTC
>JAKPOQ010000140.1 GCA_029547745.1 Actinomycetes bacterium | reverse complement strand
CCCGAGGACTGCGACCGCAGCTCGCGCTGCAGTGTGCACGACGTGTGGGTCGAGGCCCAGGAACGCATGATGTCGGTCCTCGACGGCGTCACGATCGAGAGCGTGAAGGGCGCGAAGGCCGGCTCGCCCGCCGGCTGAGGGGGCTCGCCGGCCGGGGCTCGCCGGCCGCCTCGCGGATGGGGCCGCCTCGTGCATTGTCCGCGAGCCTAGCGCGCCGGATCTTCCGCGTACCCCCGGGGATGCGTCCGCATCCACTCCCAGGCGTCCCGCACCGCGTCGCTCAGCGAGCGGCGCGGTGACCAGCCCAGGGTCCGTCGCGCCTGGTCGTTGGCGGCAACGAGGAGCGGGGGGTCGCCGGGCCGGCGCGGCGCCGCGACGCGGCGCAGGGCCCGGCCCGTCACCTGTTCGACGGTGTCGAGGACGGCGAGCACCGAATCTCCCGTACCTGTGCCCAGGTTGAGGGCCGGAGGCAAGTCAGGCAGGCGCTCGAGGGCGAGGATGTGGGCGTCGGCGAGGTCGGCGACGTGCACGTAGTCGCGGACGCAGGTTCCGTCCGCGGTCGGGTAGTCGTTGCCGAAGATGCGGAAAGGCGTGCCGTCAGCGGCGGCCCGCAGGGCGAGCGGCACGAGGTGCGTCTCGGGATCGTGGTCCTCGCCTAGACCCGCGTCCGCGCCGCAGGCGTTGAAGTAGCGCAACGCGACCGTGGCGACGTGGGAGGCGACGCCGCGCAGCAGGCGCTCGGCGGTGAGCTTCGTCTCGCCGTACGGGTTGGTGGGCGCCAGTGGGTCGTCCTCGACGATGGGGACGTGCCCGGGATCGCCGTAGACGGCCGCTGTCGACGAGAAGACCAGGCGGTCCACACCGGTGGCGCGTGCCGCCCGGAGGACCGCCGCTGTCCCGGCGACGTTCACCTCAGCGTAACGCTCCGGATGAGATACCGACTCGGCGACCTCGGCCAGCGCGGCCATGTGCACGATCGCCCGGGCGCCGACGCCCCGCAGGGCTGCGGCCAGCGTCTCCTCGTCGCAGATGTCGCCGCGGACCAGGGTCGCACCCGCGGGAACGGCGGCGGCGTGCCCGCGCGAAAGGTCGTCGTAGACGGCGACCTCGTGACCCTGTGCCGACAGGCGCGCGGCGATCACGCTGCCGATGTAGCCCGCACCACCTGTGACGAGGACGCGCATCGGCGGGGATGGTATCAGGCGGCCGCCGCGGCCAGGAACGGTGAAGGGTGGCGCGATCGGCGGCGGCTACGACCCCCGACGGCGACGGCCCCGGGCGGGAACGGCGACGGCCCCCCGGGAGGTGTCCCGGGGGGCCGTCGCCGTGGTCCGTCAGCCGCGGCCGGATCGCGGCCCCTGCGGCGCGACCGCGCCGCGCGGCTCAGCCTCAGCCAAAGCCGCTGCCGGCGGGCGCCGAGCACCCGAGGTTGCGCAGAAAGCTCGAGAACTTCTGCCGCACGTCCGTGGAGTCGCACTTTGGGCACACACGGTCCTCGTCCTTGAGGAACCCTTGGACGTACACCTCGAACTCGTTGCCGCACTCGTTGCACACCAAGTCGTAGGTCGCCATCTCAC
The DNA here is from genome assembly GCA_029547745.1 of Actinomycetes bacterium. Taxonomy (GTDB): domain Bacteria; phylum Actinomycetota; class Thermoleophilia; order UBA2241; family UBA2241; genus UBA2241. The sequence goes on along the minus strand of JAKPOQ010000140.1, from coordinate 14,528 downwards.
CTCGCGTTGCCGAAGATACCCTCTAGGGGTATTCTACCGCCGGTCGCGACGAGGTGAAACACCGGCGTGTCGCGACCGGCCTGCGACGGCTGAGGCCGACGCGGACCGCGAGGGCCGACCGGAGCAGTCCGGGCCGGGGTCGCGGCTGTCTGGGGTCGGTGCGGCCGACCTGGGCCGGCACCTGGGAGTCGCAGGCAGAACATACCGGGATCCCGGAGGCAGCGAACATGGACCGTGTGAGATGGATGGTCGTCATCGGCGTCGTCGCCATCGTCGCCATCGTCCTCGGCGCGCAGACGAGGGACGAGGGCGGGAGCACTGAAGGCGGCGTGGCGCTGGCCGGCACGACCTTGACCGGGGAGGCCTTCGACCTGCAGGGCACGCGCGGCCGGCCAGCGGTCGTCAACTTCTTCGCCTCATGGTGCCCGCCCTGCAACGCCGAGGCGCCCGACCTGGTCGCCTTCGCCCAAGCGCACCCCGATGTGAGCTTCGTCGGTGTCGCCGTCAGCGATGAACGGGCCGACGCCGAGGCCTTCGTCGCCAAGTACGGGCTCCCCTATCCGGTGGTGTACGACCCCCAGGGCGCGACTGGTGACGTGTGGCGCGTCACCGGCATCCCGACGACGTTCTTCCTCGATGCCCGCGGTGAGGTCCGTGACACGATCGTCGGCGCGGCCTCGCGCGAGCAGTTCGAAGCTTCGCTCGCGAAGGTGCAGTGAGGCGCCGCGGCCGTGGCCGCCGTGACGATCGAGTCCCTGAGCCTCACGGCGGTGGGCCTGGCGTTCCTCGCCGGACTGCTGTCGTTCGCCTCGCCTTGCGTGCTGCCGCTCCTGCCGGTCTACCTGTCGTACATCTCGGGAGTGGGCGTGGACCGCTTGCAGGGAAGCCGGGGACGGGTCGTCGGTCTCGCTCTCCTCTTCGTCGTGGGCTTCACCGTCGTCTTCGTCCTGCTCGGCGCCGGTGCGGGCGGCGCCGGCGGTCTCCTGACCGGCCATCGTCGCGAGCTGACCGTCGCCGCCGGGGTCTTCATCGCCGTGAGCGGCCTGGCCGTGGCCGGCGTCCTGCGCCTGCCCGAGCGCGGCGCCGGTCCCGCGCCGCGGCGCCCAGGCGCCGGCGGCGCCTTCGTGACCGGCGCCGCGCTCGCCATCGCCTGGACGCCGTGCATCGGCTATGTGCTCGGCGCGATCCTGACGATGGCGGCTTCGAGCCAGAGCGTCCTGTCCGGATCTCTGCTCCTCGCGGTGTACTCGGTCGGCATGGGCGTGCCGTTCGTGCTCGCGGCGCTCGCCTTCGACTGGATGGGCGCCCGTCTCGCCTGGGTGAAGCGCCACTACCGCGGCATTCAAGTGGTGGCGGGCGTCGTCCTCGTCGTCTTCGGGCTTCTTCTCGCGCTGGGTCTGGTCGACCGTCTTGCGGCGAAGCTGCCCGCGTTCATCCCTGGCGGCCTGTGACCCTCGGCAGCCAGTGACCCTCGGCGTCCACTGACCGTCGGCGGCCTCCGACAAGCTCGTCGTCCGGTCGCCGTCGCACACTGTCCCGGTCGCTCCGGCCCTAAGGCAGCCGCTCGCGCTGACGTGCTCGCCGGCGAGCCGGTATCCTTGTCCGCATGACGTCCTCGGCGGCGATACCCGAGCTCAGCCCCGCGGGGAAGGCCGTCGCGGCGGAGCTGGAGCGTCTCGTCGCCGGTCGCGTGTCGACGACGGCCGTCAGCCGCTGGATGTACTCGACCGACGCTTCGAGCTACCGGGTCGTCCCCGAGGTCGTCCTCGTGGCTGGGGAGACGGCCGATCTGTTCGCCGCCGCGGCCGTCGCCGCCGCCCGGGGCTTGCCCATCTCCGTGCGCGGCGCGGCGACGAGCCTCGCCGGCCAGGCCATCGGTCCCGGCCTCGTCGTCGACTGCTTCAAACTCGACCGGATCGTCTCGATCGACCCCGACCGCCGACGCGCGCGCGTCGGACCGGGGGTCATCCAGGCGTCGCTGAACGCCGCCGCCGCGCCTTTCGGGTTGGAGTTCGGTCCCGACACGTCGACCGTCGATCAGGCGACCATCGCCGGGATGGTCGGTAACGATTCGGCCGGCTCGCGTTCCATCATCTATGGCCAGACCCGGGACAAGGTGAGGCGCGTCGCCGCCGTCCTGGCCGGGGGCGACGGGGTCGTGCTCGGGCCCGGCGACAGGGTGCGCGGCCCGGCGGGATCGCGTCTGGAGGCCGCGCTCCGCGAGGTCCGCGAGCGGTGGGGGGCGGCGATCGCCGCCGCCGCGCCGCAGACGCGGCGGTGTACGTCCGGGTACCACCTGGGTGAGCTGTTGCAGCCGACGCCCAACTTCGCCCGTCTTCTGGCGGGTTCGGAGGGTACGCTGGCGCTGTCCGCCGAACTCGAGGTCGAGCTCGACCGGCGGCCGGCGCGCCGCGTCGGCGCGGCGCTCACGTTCGCCACGCTGCGCGCCGCCCTGGACGCGAACGTCGTCATCCTCGAGACAGGCCCGTCGGCGGTGGAACTGCTCGACCTGCCGCCTCTGCGGGCAGCGCCGAAGCTGGCCAGCTACAGGCTGATGGCGCCGCTCGTCCAGGGGGACGAAGAGGCGATGCTGACCGTCGAGTACCAGGGCGACGAAGAGGAGGCGCGCGCCGGTCTCGCGCGCCTCCAGGCCGTCGCCGGCGAGCTCGGCGCCGTCCGGTCGGTCATGCTGACCGACGGCGCGGCGCTCGCCGAGGCGGCCGCCCTGCGGCGCGCGGCGCTGCCGCTCCTCATGGGCGCGCCGGGCGCCGAGCGGCCGGCCTCGTTCGTCGAGGACACGGCCGTCGCGCCGGAGCGTCTTGCCGACTTCGTCGCCGAGTTCCAGGGACTCGTCGCGAGCCGCGGCGCTCGCGCCTCGTTCACCGGGCATGCGTCCGCCGGCTGTCTGCACGTGCGTCCGCTGCTCGACCTTAAGTCCGCAGCCGGCGTCGCAGACATGGAGGCCCTCGCGCACGCCGTCGGCGAGCTCGTGCGCAGCTACCACGGTGTGATCTCCGGCGAGCACGGCTGCGGCCGCTCGCGCTCGTGGTTCCTCCCTGAGCTCTTCGGTCCCGACGTGATGGCGGCTTTCGCCGCTGTGAAGGCGGCCTTCGACCCGCAGGGGATCTTGAACCCCGGCGTGATCCTCGACGGTGGGCCGGTGACCGACCACCTGCGCTTCGGGGCCGACTATCGCGCCGACGGCGCCTGGTCGCCGCGGCTCTCGTACGCGGCCGAGGGCGGCTTCGACCTCGCCGTCGAGAAGTGCTTCGGCGCCGGTGAGTGCAAGAAGGTGACAGGGACGATGTGCCCCCCGGCGGCGGCGAGCCGCGACGAGGCATCGAGCACGCGGGCGCGGGCCAACGTCCTGCAGGGCATCCTCTGCGGCGCCCTCCCGTTCGACGGTCCCGGTGGGGCTGAACTGCGTGAGGTGCTCGGCACCTGTGTCGCCTGCAAAGCGTGTAAGAACGAGTGTCCCGCCGGCGTCGACATGGCGACGCTCAAGGTCGAGTGGCTGGCGGAGCTCCGCGCGCAGGAGGGCGTGCCGCCGCTGGCGCGCGCGATCGGCGACTTTCGCCGCCTCGCGCGCCTCGCGACCCCCCTCGCGCCGCTGTTGAACGTCGCCATGTCGACGCCGCTCGCGCGCCGGGTCGCGGCGACACTCGGCGTCGCCCGTGAGCGGCCGCTGCCGGCTTTCGCCTCAGCGCGCTTCAGCCGCACGGCGGTCTCCGACGCCGATCCCGACGTCGTGGTCGTCGCGGACTGCTTCATCGAGTTCCAGGAGCCGGAGATCGGCCACGCTCTGCTCGACGTGCTGCGCGCCGCGGGTCACCGCGTGGCCGTCGTGGACGCGGGGTGCTGCGGCAGGACGGCGCTCTCCACGGGGCAGATCGACAAGGCGCGCCGGGCCGCGGACGCGGCGCTCGCCGTGCTCGCGCCCCACGCCGCGGCGGGGCGCGCCGTCGCCTTCGTCGAGCCGAGTTGCTACGCGATGGCCGCCGACGACTGGGCGCGCCTGTTGCCTGGCGACGAGCGCGTCGCGCTGGTCGCCGGCGCGGCGCGCCTCGGCCAGGCGCTGGTGGCCGACGACGCGGCCGCCGGCCGGCTGCGCTTCGCCGGCGGCGGCCGCGTCGTCCTCCATCCCCATTGCCACGAGCGCGCCATCGCCGGGATCGACGATGTCGTCGCTGCGCTGCTTGCCGTCCCTGGCATCGACCTCGAGGTGCTCGACGCCGGTTGCTGCGGCATGTCCGGCGTCTTCGGCTACGAGGCCGACCACTACGCGACCAGCGTGGCGATCGCGGAGCGCGCTCTGCTCCCCGCGGTGCGCGGCGAGGGCCCGGACACCGTAGTGCTTGCGACCGGGACGTCGTGCCGTACGCAGATCCGCGACCTGGCGGGGCGTACGGCCGAGCATCCTCTGGTCTTCCTGCGCCGCCGGCTGCTCACATGAGCGCGCGCCGTGCCCGGGCGAGAGGAGGCGTGGCGGCGGCGTGATAGGGTGCGCGGCCGGAGCGTGTGGTCAGGTGCCCTGGTCCGGCGAGGCAGGAACCACGGCCTCGGGAGTGAATGAGCAGCCGTGTCGGGAACGGACGTCGCGATCTGGGTCGCGGGCATCGTCGGCATCGCCGTCTGCGCCTTCGGCGTCGGCAGCCTCGTCGTCGACGGCGTACGCTGTCGACGTCCGCTCGAGGTCGTCCTCGGCGTGGGCGTCGCGCTTCTCACCATTTGGGCGCTGGTGTCGTATGGCGACCATCTTGTGCGCTGACGATGCCGCGGCGCCGTTCCCCGCTCGTCGCGCCGCGGCCGCTAATGACATCCGAAGGACGTGCCGATACCGGAGCCGCGGCGCCGTGTTCGCATCGCGGAGGAGGACGGAAAGACAGACGCCATGAGCGGCAGACGGATCCTCATCGTCGACGACGAGCCGGACCTTCGCCGGCTCCTCGCTGATACCCTGGCCGCGCGCGGCTACGTCGTCGAGACGGCGGGGAGCGGAGAAGAGGGCTTGCGCAAAGGCGCCCTCTTCCTTCCCGATCTCGTGTTGCTCGACATCATGATGCCCGAGATGGACGGGTTCAGCGTCTTCGACCGGCTACGGGAGCGCCCCGCAGGCCTGACGTGTCCGATCATCTTCCTGACCGCGCGCCACGACATTGAAGACAAGCTGCACGGCTTCGAGCAAGGCGCCGTCGATTACATCACGAAGCCCTTCTACGTGAGGGAGCTCCTGGCGCGCGTGCGCGTGCATCTCGGCGAGTCGCGGCCCACCCAGAGCGACGTGCCCAACCCGATGACCGACCGCGAGCTCGAGGTCGTCCGCTTGCTCGCGGGTGGCAAGACCTACAAGCAGGTGGCGCACGCTCTCGGCCTGTCGCAGAGCACGGTGCGCAACCATCTGCATAACGTCTACCGCAAGCTCGGCGTCGCGGACCGCGCGCAAGCCGTCATCATCAGTCGCGAGAACGGGTGGATCTGACCCAGGCCGATGGTCGTGCGGCCCGGGGTCGGCGGGCCCGCCGCTCGAAGAGCGGAAGGCGGTCAGGAGACGGACAGCGGCATGTCCGGCAGGGACCACGCCGCATCGCGATGCCGGCGGTCCTGGCGCCTCCGGTCGCTGAGCGGGTTGGGGCCGCACACGTAGCGGTCGGCCCGGCGCCGCTCGCCGACGCGGCGGTCGACGATCACCTGCACGTCGTCGCGACCCGCGTAGCGCTGCTGAAGACGGGCGAAGAAGAACGTCACGAGCGGACGGGGGACGACGACGATCTTCGGGCCGGTCGGTGTGGCGGCCTGCGCCATGGTGCCTCCTCGGACGGCTGCATCATACCTCGCGATGTGCCTGTAGATTCGTCGCCTGCAGCCTCATCTCCTTGCCAGGCGGTGGTCGCCCGGAACGGTGTTGTCTTGCCGGACGATACGCGGCCGGTTGAGCGTCGCCCCTTCGGGCCGTCTAGAATGGGCGGGCTGACCATGCGGACGTGACCTCGGGAGGCACCGGGTGAACCTCAAGATCGACGGGCGGGACATCGCCGCCGAACCAGGGACCACGATCCTTCAGGCGGCCAGAACCGCCGGCATCGAGATCCCTACGCTCTGCCAGGACGACCGGATCGAGCCTCTCGGAGCCTGCCGCCTCTGCCTGGTCGAGGTCGAGGGCAGGCGCGGCCCGCTGGTGGCCTGCGCGACCGCGGTGGACGACGGCATGGTCGTCCTCACCGAGACGGACGAGCTCGTCGAGGAACGGCGTGTCCTGCTGGACCTGCTCCTGTCGGACCATCGCGGCGACTGCATCGTCTGCGAGCAGGCCGGGGAGTGCCGCCTCCAGGAACTGGCCTACCGCTACCAGGTGGGGACGACGACGTACGCGGGCGCCGTCCGCACGTACGAGGCTCGCGAGGACACGCCGTTCATCGCCTACGATCCCACGAAGTGCATCCTCTGCGGGCGCTGCGTGGCGGTCTGCGAGCAGGTCCAGCAGTGCCACGTCCTCGACTTCGCCGAGCGCGGCTTCGACGCTCTGGTCACGACGCCGTTCGGGCGTTCGATGGTCGACACGGCGTGCGAGATGTGCGGCAACTGCGTGTCGGCATGCCCGACCGGGGCCCTGCAGGACAAGCTCAGCCGTCGCCAGGGCCGCACGTGGCAGACGACGCCGGTCGACTCGGTCTGCACGTACTGCGGCTGCGGGTGCACGATCCAGCTCCAGGTCAGGGACGGACGCGTCGTGCGCGTGACCTCGCGCATCGGCGAGGGGCCGGGGCGAGGGAACCTGTGCGTCAAGGGCCGCTACGGCTTCCAGTTCATTGGCCATCCCGACCGTCTCACGACGCCGCTGGTGCGGCGCGGCGGCGAGCTTGTGCCGGCGACGTGGGACGAAGCCCTCGACCTGGTCGCCGGCAAACTCGCCGCCGTCCGCGACGAGCACGGCCCCGACGCCGTCGCCGGCTTCTCGTCGGCGCGTTGTACGAACGAGGAGAACTACCTCTTCCAGAAGTTCATGCGCGCCGTGGTCGGCACGAACAACGTCGACCACTGCGCGCGCCTGTGTCATGCCTCGACCGTCGCCGGGCTGAAGCAGTCGCTGGGCAGCGGGGCGATGACGAACTCGTTCGACGACCTCGAGACGGCCGACGTCTTCCTCATCGTCGGCTCGAACACGACCGAGTCGCATCCCATCGCCGCCCTGCGCGTGAAGAAGGCGCAGCGGCGCGGCGCCAAGGTCATCGTCGTCGACCCGCGGGCGGTCGACGTGGCGCGCCGCGCCGACCTTCACCTGCAGCTCCGCCCCGGCGCCAACGTCGCCGTCGTCAACGCGATGATGCACGTCATCCTCGAGGAGGGTCTCGCCGACGAGGACTTCATTGCCGCTCGCACGGAGGGCTTCGAGGGGCTGGAGACGGCGCTCGCCGCCTACACCCCGGAGCTCGTCGAGGAGATCTCGGGCGTGCCCGCCGATGATCTGCGCGCCGCCGCCCGGCTGTTCGCCACGGCGGCGCGCGGCGCGATCCTCTACGCCATGGGCGTCACCCAGCACTCGCACGGCACCGAGCATGTGCTGGCGCTGTCGAACCTCGCCCTCATGACCGGCAATCTCGGCCGTCCCGGGACGGGCGTGAACCCGCTGCGCGGGCAGAACAACGTCCAGGGCGCCTGCGACATGGGCGCCCTTCCCGACGTCTACCCGGGCTACCAGGCGGTCGCCGACCCCGAGCTGCGGCGGAAGTTCGGCGAGGCGTGGCGGGCGGAGCTGCCTGCCACTCCCGGCCTTACCGTCACAGAGGTCTTCGACGCCATGGCCGAGGGCGGGGTGCGGGCCCTGTACGTGATGGGAGAGAACCCCATGCTCTCCGATCCGGACCAGGCGCACGTCGAAGCGGCCCTGCGGGGTCTGGACTTCCTCGTCGTCCAGGACATCTTCCTCACCGAGACAGCGGCGCTCGCCGACGTCGTGCTGTCGGCGGCGTCCTTCGCCGAGAAGGACGGCACCTTCACGAACACCGAGCGCAGGGTGCAACTGCTGCACTCCGCCGTGCCCTCGCCGGGCGAGGCGCGCGCCGACTGGCGCGTCGTCACCGACCTGGCGTGCCGCATGGGCGCGGGCTGGGAGTACGAGCATCCGCGCGAGATCATGGCCGAGATCGCCGCCCTGACCCCGTCGTACGGGGGCATCAGCTTCGGTCGGCTCGAGGACGGCGGCATCTGCTGGCCCTGCCCGGACCGCGAGCACCCCGGGACTCCGATCCTCCACGTCGAGTGCTTCACCCGCGGGCGCGGCCGCTTCTTCCCGGTGGTGTACGAGGCGCCCGCCGAAGAAGCCGACGACGACTATCCGCTCACGCTGACGACCGGGCGGATGCTCGAGCACTACCATACCGGCACGATGACGCGCCGGTCGGATGGCTTGAACGAGCTCGTGCCGGAGGGCTTCGTCGAGGTCAACCCCGCGGACGCCGGAGCGCTGGGCGTCCGGGACGGCGAGACGGTCGCCGTCGAGACGCGGCGTGGGCGCATCAGCGTACCGGCGTACGTGACCGATCGTGTCCGCCCGGGGACGGTGTTCATCCCGTTCCACTTCTGGGAGTCGCCGGCCAACCGGCTCACGAACACCGCCAGGGATCCGCAGGCCAAGATCCCCGAGCTCAAGGTCTGCGGCTGCCGCATCGTGGCGTAGTCGCGGTCGGCGGGTCGCCTGGCGGCCCGCCGTGATCCCGCTCCACGACGAGAACCCGGCCGGGAGCTTCCCGGTCGTCACGGTCGCGCTGATCGCCGTCAACACCGCGGTCTTCGCTGTCCTGCTCCTGCTTCCGCGCTGGGGTCTCACCCCGGAGGGGTTCGTCGCGCGCGTCGGCATGGTGCCGTGCGAGGTCACCCACCGCGTGGACCTCCCTCCGCACGACCTCGTGCCGTGGTGGGCGACGCCCCTCACGAGCATGTTCGTCCACGGCGGCTGGGCGCACCTGGTCTTCAACATGCTGTACCTGTGGATCTTCGGCGACAACGTCGAGGGTCTGCTGGGCCGCGCCCGCTTCCTCGCCTTCTACCTTGTGTGCGGGCTGTTCGCGGCTGCCGCCCAGGTGCTCGTCGGCGTGGACTCGACGACGCCCGTGATCGGCGCCAGCGGCGCGGTGGCCGGGCTTCTGGGCGCCTACATCGTGCGCTGGCCGCGCGCCCGGGTGACCACGGTCTTCGTCCTGGTCTTTGTCTTCCCGGTCGTGCAACTGCCCGCCTGGGTGCTCCTCGGGGCATGGTTCGCGCTCCAGGCCATGGGCGGCTCGGCGATCTTGGGCGGCGCTGGCGATGTAGCATACTTCGCGCACATCGGAGGGTTCGTGGCGGGCATGCTGTCGGTGTGGGTGTTCGCGGCGACCAGGAAGAGGCGATGAACGACTACCACGTGCACAGCGCGTTCTCGGACGGCCGTGGGGACGTGGACGGCTTCGTCGGGCGCGCTCACGAGCTGGGATTGGCGGAGATCGGGTTCGCTGAGCACCTCGTGCCGCGCGCCCTCGACAGCGACGGATACGGGCTGCCGGCGTCGCGCATCCCGGACTACGTCCGCGCCGTGCGCGCGGCGGGCGAGGACACGGCCGTGCGCGTCCTGCTGGGCGCCGAGATCGACTACGCGCCCGGCGCCGAGGCCGAGCTCGATCGGCTGCTCAGCCAGGCGCGGTTCGACTACGTGATCGGCGCGGTGCACTTCACCGACGGGTTCGCCTTCGACCTCCCGTCCCTCGCCGACGACCCGCGCTGGGAAGACCCGGACGCCCTCTACCGGTCGTACTGGGACACGGTCGCACGGGCGGCGTCGTGGGGCCGCTTCGACGTCGTCGGCCACCTGGACCTGCCGAAGACCTTCGGCCGGCGGCCTTCGGCGCCGATGGGGGCGGCCGAGGACGCCGCTCTGGAGGCCGTCCGTCAGGCCGGGCTGGCGATCGAGCTCAACACGTCCGGGCTGCGCTCGTCGGCAGGCGAGGCTTACCCGGCCCCTTCGCTGCTCGCCCGGGCGGCGAGGATGGGCATCCCGCTCACGTTCGGTTCGGACGCCCATGCGGCGGCCGACGTAGGCCGCGACTTCGGCCGCGCGGTCGTCCTGGCGCGCGCCGCCGGCTACACGACGACGCTGCGCCTCTCCGACCGCGTCGCGGAGGCGCTCGCATGAGGCCGCCCAAGGGCAGGATGCTCGCGGTCTCGAACCCTACCGCTTCGGGGGGCGCGTATCGCCGCGACATGCCGCACATCATCGAAGCTCTGGCGGCCCTCGGGTACGACGTTGACGAACGGTCTACTGCGGGGCCGGGCGACGCCACAGCGTTCGCGCGCGCCGCCGTGCGCGACGGCTACGATATCGTCTGCGCGATCGGCGGCGACGGGACCGTCAACGAGACGATCAACGGCCTGGCGGGCAGCGACGTGCCGCTTGCCATCGTCCCGACGGGCACGGTCAACGTCCTCGCCATCGAGCTCGGCATCCCGCTCGACCCTCCCGATGCGGTCCAAGTCCTCGACAAGGGGTCCGTCTCGTGGATCGACCTGGGGCTCGCCGGCGACAGGTACTTCGCTCTCATGGCCGGGGTGGGTATGGACGCGCGCACGGTCGCCGACGTGAACCCGATGCTGAAGAAGACCATCAAGGAAGCCGCGTTCGCGATCCAGGGCGTCGTCTCGTACCTGACGCATGAAGAGCCCCTGCTCAGAGTGGAGTCTGCGGAGCAGACGGTGGAGGGGTACTTCGCCGTGTTCGGTAATGCGGCGAACTATGGCGGCGCCTTCGGCCTCACGCCCTACGCCGACATGCGCGACGGCCTGCTCGACGTCTGCGTCCTCAAGGACAAGTCGTTCCTCAGCACCGCGTGGTACTGGCTGGCGGCGCTGATCAACTCCCATCTGAGCCATCCCAAGGTGGCGTACTTCCGCACCGAGGCGGCTCGGGTGTCGGCCGTCGATCCGGACGAAGAGGTGCTCGTGCAGACCGACGGCGAGGTCGCCGGCAAACTGCCGCTCGAGTGTCGCGTGGTGCCGCGCGCCCTGCGGGTCGTCGTGCCCTGACGGGTCACAAGCCCATGAGCTGAGCCAATTGGCGGAGGCGGTCGACGTATGCCCGCTGTTCCCTGGCGTCGCGCTCGCGTAACTCGGCCGGGGTCGCCACGCGGACGACCTTGAACGCCGGGTTGTCGAAGACGCGTAGCTCGAGGGCGTCGCCCTGGGCGTACGGCAGGTCGCGGAACAGTTTGCGCAAGACGAAGCGCGCGGTCTCGTCGCCGACGGCGAGGATGGCATGCGGGGTCGTGATCGAGAGTTCGCGCGAGAGGTAGTCGAAGCACGCGTCGAGCTCCTCGGCGGTCGGGGCGCGCACGCCCGCCTCGTCGCGCGGCACGCACTTCACGAGGGTCGTCACGTAGAGGCGCTCGCGGTGCTCGGCGAGAGTCGGCATGGAGGCGGCGAGGTCGGCGACGAGGGCGGCGCCGGCGCAGCCGGCGCCGCCCTCGTCGCTCTCGGACGGCGCCGGCGAGACGACCATCACGGCGGCATGCGGGTGCCCGCCGCCGGGGACCGCCCTCAGGCGGCGCCCCGCGGTCTCCCGGCAGCGCATGCACCCGGACTCCGAACGCGCGAGGGCGGCGAGCTGTTCGCGTGCGTCTTCCATGGTGGGTCCCTTCTGTCGGAACGTCCGCGGCGACGGCATGGACAAGGCCGCTTCTTCGCCTCGTCGCCGGTCGGTCGCTCAGTCCTCGGGCGCGGCGATGCGGTACTCGCAGGCGAGCGCCGTCGGCGTCCCTGCAAGGACGAGCATCAGCTCGTCGCCGAACGGCGCGAGGACCACGTTGAGATCGTCCAGCTCGACGGTGAGGTAGCGCGCCGCCTTCTGTCCGAGCTCGCCGGCGAGGCGCCGGCCGACGTCGATCACTCCGGCCGCCTGGGCGGCGACCGCTTCGACATCGACGGTTTCGGCGGCGTCGGCCGCGACGACGAAACCGTCGCGCTGGATGAGCATGGCGGCGAGGATGCCGGGGGTGGCGCGATAGGGCCGCAGGTTCTTCAGCAAGGCGTCCGACTGTTCGCTCACGGTGCCTCCAGGGCGGTCGTCAGTTGGCTGCGCAGCGCTTCGGCGTAGGCGCGGGCTGAAGCGGCGTCGGCGAAGGTGCGCACGTACCCGTCACGCGACCCGGCGAGCTCGCTGAGGAAGATGCTCGGGCGCGGGATGGGCGCAGCTTCGTCCGGCAGGGCGCCCTCCGAAGGGAGCTGGATGAGGGTATCGCCGCAGAGGAACAGCGTGTTGGTCTCGCGCGCCGACAAACGCACGCTGGCGCGCACGGTGACGCCCGCGGGGACCTCCTCACTGACGATCTCGATGTCCATGACCGTAGCCTAGCGAGGCCCGTCGGCCCGCCGCAAGTGGACGGACGCCGGCGCCGGCCGGGGCCGAACAGAGGCTCGCGCCGCCCCCTCGGAAGCACTCATCGGGCGGCGGCGTGGCCGAGCTCCGCCGGGACGCGGCGCGCATCGGCGTCCGCCTCACGCAGCAGGTCGTCGAGACGACGCACGGTCGGAAAGCAGGCGGCGCCGGCTTGAAGGTGTTGACGGCGGCCGCCGATCAGTGAGGCCGAGACGTCGTCGTCGACGGCGGCGGCGACGGCGCGGGCGGAGGCGAGGTCGCGGCCGGGCAGGGCGAGGACGAACACGTCCGGAGCGACGCGGAAGGCGAGGTCGTCGCTCTCGAGGTGCCGCCTGATGCGCCGCGCCACGACGGCGACGAGCGCTTCGCTGCGTTCGTGGCCGGCGAAGTCGCGCACGTCCTGGAAGTGGGCGAGGCGCAGACTGACGACGCCCAAAGTGGAGTGCTCGCGGAGCGCAGTGTCGGCGAGGCTCTCGAACAGCTCCGGCAAGCGTCGTGGCGTGTGGAAGCCGGTGGTCGCGTCGACGCTGACCACCGGGGCGCGGCGCGGCGGCCGGCGTAGCAGCGCCGCCGCGCCCGCGCCTGTCGCGGTCAGAGCCGCCACGGTCAGGACCCCGGTCGCCCGGTCGCCGCCGAACGACGGGTCGGCGGCGCCGAGGACGACCAGCATCGCCAGCGTGGGGAGGATCAGGAAGGGCCAGTCCGCCCGCGGCGACGGCAGGAGTTGGAAGAACGGGACGGCGGCCACGGCGGCGACGAAGGGTCCGGCGGCGCCGCCACCGGCGGCCACGACGAGGCCGAGCAGCAGCCAGTCAAGCACGACGAACGTGTAGGCGAGGTCGTCCCCGCGGCGGCGCGCGACGTCGAGGGAGACGAAGGCGGCGACGAGGCCAGCGCCGGCGGCCGCCAGAGGGACTGCTCCGCCCCAGACCGCCGTCGCCACGCAGAGCAGGACGAAGAAGAAGACGCGCAGCCGGCTGCGAAGGAGGGCGGGATGGCGCGGGTCGCGTCGCCGCGGGCTCACCGTCCGTCGTCCGTCGTGGGTATGCGCAGGCCCAGCGCGACGCGCCATGGTGACGACTTCGACGCGCCGGGTCGCTGCCCTGCAACGGACCGGCCCGCTTCGTGGCGCTGTTCGCTACGTGGTGCGCCTGCTTCGGTTCCGGGGGCGTCGTCCGGCAATCAGCTATACTGTGGGCCTCGTGGAACGAGCCCTCTTCCTCTCCGGCAACGAAGCCATCGCTCATGGCGCGCGGCGTGCCGGCGTCCGCTTCGTCTGTGGCTACCCGGGGACGCCCGCGACGGAGATCGTCGAGACAGCCGCCGGCCTCGACAGGGTCGAGGCCGAATGGTGCGTCAACGAGAAGGTCGCCCTCGAGACGGCCGCCGGCGTGTCGCTCGCCGGCGGGCGTGCCCTCGTCGCCATGAAGCACGTCGGCCTCAACGTCGCCGCCGACCCGTTCATGACGCTGTCCCTGACGGGCGTGAACGCCGGCCTCGTCCTCGTGTCGGCGGACGATCCCGGCATGCATTCGTCCCAGAACGAGCAGGACAACCGCGCCTTGGCCAAGTTTGCCAAGATCCCGATGCTCGAGCCGGCCGACAGCCAGGATGCCTACGACTTCGTCGCCGAGAGCTTCGCCCTGTCGGAAGAGTTCGACACGCCGGTCATGCTGCGCCTGACGACGCGGATCTCGCATGGCCGTGGGCGTGTCGTGCGCCGCGTTCCTGTCCCGGCGCCGGACCTCTCGTACGAGCGCGACATCGACAAGTACGTCATGCTGCCCCAGAACGCCCGGCGCCGGAACCGTCTCGTGCTCGAGCGCTTGCAGAAGCTGCGCCGCCGGTCCGAGGAGTCTCCCCTCAACGTCCTCGAGGCGGGCACCGTCGACTTCGGCATCATCGCCGCCGGTGTGGCGTATCAGTACGCCCGTGAGGCGTTCCCCAAGGCCTGGTTCCTCAAGCTCGGCCTGTCGTATCCGTTGCCATATGAGAAGGTCGTACGCCTGTACCAGTCGGTGTCCCGCGTGGCCGTGGTCGAGGAGCTCGACGGGTTCATCGAAGAGCAGGTCCGGGCTCTCGGTGTGCCGGTCATGGGCAAAGAAGCGATCCCGGCGGACGGCGAGCTCGA